>JBEIQU010000202.1:0-3728 GCA_040376355.1 Prochloraceae cyanobacterium
CCTGGCACTCCAGCCCGAACGCCTCGCGGAACCCTTCGGCGTAATAGCGGGAGGCACCCCGCCAGCCGATCATTGGATTGTCCTCGTGCGGTTCGAAGTCGCGGCCGCCCAGCAGCTTGGCGTATTCGTTGCTCTTGAAATCAGAGAAGCGCAGGATCACTGGCTTGGGGTAGAAGGCGGCCGCGATTCGCCCCATGCCCTGGGCCAACAGGTCGACGTAATAGTCCCCCGGCTGGTCGTAGCCGGCGGTGAGCTGCGCGATCGCCTGGCGCTCGGCGGGGAGCTGCAGCCGTTCGGGTTGGAGCAGTGCCATCGGGTGCACGCGGATGTGGTTGGCGATGATGAACTCCAGGCGCGCCAGGCCCACCCCATCGCAGGGGATGGCCGCCAGGTTGAACGCCTCCTCCGGGTTGCCGACGTTGATCAGGATGCGCGTGCGGGTGCTGGGCAGGTCGCCCAGGTCGCGCTCTTCGATCGAAAAGGGCACCGCTCCGCGGTAGACGCGGCCTTGATCGCCTTCGCAGCAGCTGGCGGTGATCAGCTCACCATCGGCGATGCGTTCGGTGGCATCCCCCACCCCCACGATGGCGGTGATGCCCATCTCCCGGGCAATGATCGCGGCGTGGCAGGTGCGGCCCCCCTGGTTGGTGATCACGCCACTGGCGCGCTTGAGGATCGGCTCCCAGTCGGGGTCGGTGCGTTCGGTGACCAGCAGATCACCCTGCTCAAAGCGCTGGATCTCGTTGGGGTGACGCAGGATGCGGGCGCGGCCGCTGCTCACCGAGGCGCCGATGGCCCGGCCGCTGCAGAGCAACTCCGCCTGGTGGGGTTGCAGGTGCCAGCTGCGCAGCAGCGTGGCGCTGCGGCGGGACTGCACCGTTTCGGGCCTGGCCTGGAGGATGAACAGCTCGCCACTGTTGCCGTCTTTCGCCCATTCGATGTCCATCGGTGTGGGCTGGCCGCGGCGGCGGCTGTAGTGCGCCTCAATGCGGCAGGCCCAGCGGGCCAGTTGCAGCACCTCCGCCTGGCTGAGGGCGTAGCGGCGTTGCTGCGCCTCCGGCACCGGCACGTTCTGGGTGGAGCCGTGCTCTCCGTAGACCATGCGGATCGCCTTGCTGCCGAGCCGTTGGCTCACGATGGGCGCAAACCCCTCCAGCAGGGTGGGTTTGAAGATCAGGTACTCATCGGGGTTCACCGCCCCCTGCACCACGTTTTCCCCCAGGCCGTAGGCGGCGGTGAGCAGCACCGCATCGCGGAAGCCGCTTTCGGTGTCGATGCTGAACATCACCCCGGAGCAGGCCAGGTCGGCCCGCACCATGCGCTGCACCCCGATGGAGAGGGCTACCTCAAAGTGATCGAAGCCGTTGATCTGCCGGTAGGAGATGGCTCGGTCGGTGAACAGGGAGGCGAAGCAACGGCGGCAGGCGGCCAGCAGTGCCCCCTCCCCCTGCACGTTGAGGTAGGTCTCCTGCTGGCCGGCGAAGGAGGCGTCGGGTAGGTCTTCGGCGGTGGCGCTGGAGCGCACGGCCACCGCCGGAGCCCCCAGCTCCCGGTAGGCCTGCAGGATGGCCTCCTGCAGCGGCTGCGGCAGCGGACTGCCCAGCAGCAGGGCCCGGGCGGCGACACCGGCCGCCTGCAGCTGGCCGATGTCGTGGCCATCGAGCCCATCGAGGATGGTGTGCAGCTGCCGCTGCAGGTCGCCGGCGGCGATGAACTGCCGGTAGGCGGCGGCGGTGGTGGCAAAGCCACCGGGTACCCGAACGCCGTCCTGCGCCAGCTGCTGAATCAGCTCCCCCAGGGAGGCGTTCTTGCCGCCCACCGCGGCGATGTCGCCGATCCCCACCGCCTGCAGGGGCAGCACCAGGGTCGCGGTCTCGGGTGCCGGTGCGGGGGGGATGGAGGGGGCCATGCCCCTGTCTTAGCCATGGCCGCCCTCGGCTTTGGCCAGGGCGGCACTGGCATCCCCGCTGAGATCGGCCGCCAGGAAACCGGCGGTGTCGGGCAGCTGCCGAGTGCGCGGCCTCGATGCACCCTGGGGTGATGGGCAACGGATCTGCATGACCATGCTGGAGCTGGGGGTGGAGCGTCCAGACCCCCTCGAGTTGCTGGAGCAGCAGGAGGCCCAGCGGTTGCCGTGGTTGCTGCCGGTGCGCCACAGCCGCATGGCGGAGAACCCCTTCGCCTTCTTCCGTGGCAACGCCGTGGTGATGGCCGCCGACCTGGCCCGGCAGCCCCATTCGGGCCTGATGGTGCAGCTCTGCGGCGATGCCCATCTGCTCAATTTCGGCTTCTACGGATCCCCCGAAGCGCAATTGCTGTTCGACATCAACGACTTCGATGAAACCCACCCCGGCCCATTCGAGTGGGATGTGCAGCGCTTCGCCGCCAGCATGGTGCTAGCGGCCCGCAGCTTGGGGCTGGAGGAGAAGCAGCAGGCCAAGATCTGCCGCCGTGCCGTGCGTGCCTACGGGGAGGCGATGGCGGAGTTCGCCGCCATGCCCCTGCTGCCGATGTGGTCGGCACGGCTGCCGCTGGAGCGCCTGATCGACCAGCGCGCCAACGCCAACTTGCGCAACCACCTCGCCCAGGTGACGGCCGCTGCCCTGCGGCGCGACAGCCGCCAGGCGGTGCGCAAGCTGTGCGAGCTCGATGGCAACGGCGCGCTGCGCTTCCGCCACCAGCCGCCGCTGATCTGGCGACAGGAAGCCCTCGATCCCACCTTGCTCGGGGGGCTCGATTGGCGCACCTGGCTCCAGCAAGGGGTCGAGGCCTACCGGGCCTCCCTGAATCCCACCCTGCAGCACGTGCTGTCGCAGTTCGTGTGCACGGACGCGGCCATCAAGGCCGTGGGGGTGGGCTCGGTGGGTATGCGCTGCACGATCGTGTTGTTTGAGGGCCCCCACCCCGACGACATCCTGGTGCTGCAGGGCAAGCAAGCGGGGCCCTCGGTGCTGGCCCCCTATGTGGATCTGCCGGTGCCGGAGCATCAGGGCCAGCGGGTGGCGCAGGGGCAACGGTTGCTGCAGGGCGCGAGCGATGCCTTCCTGGGCTGGTACACCAATCCCCTCGGACAGCAGTTTTACGCCCGCCATTTCCGCAATTGGAAAGGGTCGGTGGATGTGGCGCAGCTCGATGCCGAGGGCCTCAAGGATTACGGCAGGCTCTGCGGCTGGACCCTCGCCCACGCCCACGCCCGCAGTGGCGACCGCCGGGCCATCGCCGCCCACATCGGCGAGCCCAAGCCGTTTGCCCGGGGGGTGCTGGAGCACGCCCTCGAGCACGCTGATCGGGCGGTGCACGACCACGCCCTGCTGCTGCGGGGCATCGCCAGCGGCCGAATATCCACCAGCGAAATGGTTTGAGTACTTCTACTCATCACCGCGCCATACGGCGTTCCTAGCTGTGGGGAAACGCTGGTGTCGCCATGGCTCTGAAGAAGGCTCTACTGCTCGCGGGTGCGCTGCTCGCCCTTGCCCCGGCCGTGGTGGCCGAACCCCTGCCGTTGCCCCTCGAGCCCGCCCCCAGCGTGGCCGGCTCCAGGCCCGGCGACCCTGGCTTCAATGGCGATGTGGAGGTGGCCCTCAACGACCTCACCCGCCTGCAGTGCCGCCTGCTGGGGCTGGTGATGATCAACCAGCCCTGCCCCACCCGCTGATCTAGGCGCCGAAGGGGGCCTTGTCGCTCTCCTTGAGCGAGGGGAAGCGCTCCCGCATGGCGGCTCCGATGCG
>JBEIQU010000049.1:0-8981 GCA_040376355.1 Prochloraceae cyanobacterium
AATTCTTCGGTGAGGAGCTGGAGAAGCTGCGGGAGTTTGACCCGGCCAGCCAGCGGTCGCTCGATCCGGTGGAACTGGTGCGGCTCACCCCGAGCGGCTTCGGCCCGCTGATTGCCGCCGCCCTGCGGGACTCCATGCCAGAGGGTCTCGACCAACTGCTCAGCCCGGAGGCCTGCGATCAGCTGCTGGAGGGGGGAACACCCGAGGGGCTGCGCCGGTTGATGGGCCTGGCCTGGGGCCAGCCCGCCAGCCTGCTCGACTACCTGCCCACCCACACCCTGGTGGCGGTGGATGAGCGGCGCCATTGCCTCTCCCATGGCCAGCAATGGCTCGACCATGCCGAGGAGCATCACGCGGAGGTGTGTGCAGAGCTGGGCCAGGCCCTGCCCCCCTTCCATCGCAGCCCCGAGGCGGCCCTGGAGGAGCTGCAGCGCTACCCCGGCATCGACCTGGCGGAGCTGCACGAAAGCGACAGCCACCCCAACAGCTTTGACCTGGCCAGCCGGCCGGTACCCGCCTACCCCAACCAGTTCGGCAAGTTGGCGGAGCTGGTGAAGGGTTTCCAGGGGGAGCGCACGCGGGTGTGGCTGCTCTCCGCCCAGCCCAGCCGCGCCGTGGCCCTGCTGGAGGAGCACGACTGCATCACCCGCTTCGTACCCAACCCCGCCGACTGGGCCTCGATCGAGCGGCTGGTGGAGCAGAACACCCCCGTGGCCCTCAAAACCCGGGGCACCGCAGAGTTGGAGGGCCTGCAGCTCCCGGCCTGGAGGCTGGCGCTGATCACCGACCGGGAATTTTTCGGTCAGCACTCCCTGGCGGCCACCGGCTATGTGCGCCGCCGGCGCAAGGCGGCCAGCCGCACGGTGGATCCCAACAAGATGCGGCCTGGCGATTTCGTGGTGCACCGCAACCACGGCATCGGCAAATTCCTCAAGCTCGAGAAGCTCGCCATCGGTGGCGAATCTCGCGATTACCTGGTGGTGCAGTACGCCGATGGGCTGCTGCGGGTGGCCGCCGATCAGCTGGGCAGCCTCGGCCGCTACCGCGCCACCAGCGAACAGGCGCCGGAGCTCAACCGCATGGGCGGCACCGCCTGGAGCAAGGCCAAGGAGCGGGCCCGCAAGGCCGTGCGCAAGGTGGCCCTGGATCTCGTGAAGCTCTACGCGGAGCGGCACCAGGCCGCGGGGTTCGCCTTCCCCCCCGATGGCCCCTGGCAGAACGAACTGGAGGACTCCTTCCCCTACGAACCCACCCCCGATCAGGTCAAGGCGATCGGTGAGGTGAAGCGCGACATGGAACAGCCCCAGCCGATGGATCGCCTGGTGTGCGGCGATGTGGGTTTTGGTAAGACCGAGGTGGCCATCCGCGCCATCTTCAAGGCGGTGACCGCCGGCAAGCAGGTGGCGATGCTGGCCCCCACCACCGTGCTGGCGCAGCAGCACTGGCGCTCGCTGTCGGAGCGCTTTGCCCCCTATCCGATCAAGGTGAGCCTGCTCAACCGCTTCCGCACCGCCGGTGAGCGCAAGGCTATCCAGGACGGACTCGGTGAAGGCACCGTCGACGTGGTGGTCGGCACCCACCAACTGCTGGGCAAGGGCACCAGCTTCAAGCAGCTCGGCCTGCTGGTGGTGGATGAGGAACAGCGCTTCGGCGTCAACCAGAAGGAAAAGATCAAGGCCCTGCGCAAGGACGTCGACGTGCTGACCCTCTCGGCGACCCCGATCCCGCGGACGCTGTACATGAGCCTCTCCGGCGTGCGGGAGATGAGCCTGATCACCACGCCACCGCCGCTGCGCCGTCCGATCAAGACCCATCTCACGGCGCTCGACGAGGAAGCCGTGCGCAGCGCCATCCGCCAGGAGCTGGACCGCGGCGGACAGATCTTCTACGTGGTGCCGCGGGTGGAGGGGATCGAGGAGGTGGCGGAGGGGCTGCGCCAGATGATCCCGGGACTACGGCTGCTGGTGGCCCACGGCCAGATGGCTGAGGGCGAACTGGAGAGCGCCATGGTGGCCTTCAACGCCGGTGAAGCCGATCTGATGCTCTGCACCACGATCGTGGAGAGCGGCCTCGACATTCCACGGGTGAACACGATCCTGATCGAGGATGCCCATCGCTTCGGCCTGGCGCAGCTGTATCAGCTGCGGGGACGGGTGGGCCGCAGTGGCATCCAGGCCCACGCGTGGCTGTTCTATCCCGGGGATGCCTCCTTGAGCGAGGCGGCACGGCAGCGGTTGCGGGCGATCCAGGAGTTTGCCCAGCTGGGCAGCGGCTACCAGCTGGCCATGCGCGACATGGAGATCCGCGGCGTGGGCAACCTGCTGGGGGTGGAGCAGAGCGGCCAGATGGAGGCGATCGGCTTCGACCTCTACATGGAGATGCTGCAGGAATCCCTAGCGGAGATTCAGGGCCAGGACATCCCGGCGGTGGAGGACACCCAGATCGATCTGCCGATCACCGCCTTCATCCCCGGCGACTGGATCGCCGACAACGACGAGAAGATCGCCGCCTACCGAGCCGCAGCCGATTGCTCCACTCCGGATGGGCTGGTGCAGCTAGCCGCCGACTGGGTGGATCGCTATGGCTCCATTCCCGCGCCGGTGACCTCCCTGCTGCAGCTGATGGAGCTCAAGCTGCTGGCCAAACGCTGTGGCTTCGCGCGGATCAAACCGGAGAAACCCAACATCGCACTGGAGACCCTGATGGAGGAGCCCGCCTTCCGGCTGCTGCGTCAGGGGTTACCGCAACACCTGCACGGGCGCCTGGTGTATCAGGCCGGCGCGGGCAGCACCGCCAAGGTGCTGGCCCGGGGCCTGGGGGTGCTGCCCATGGAGAAGCAGGTGGAGGAGCTGATGGCTTGGCTGAAACCCATGGCCGCACAGATCCTCGGTGCCGATGGGCTCACCGAGACGCAGCGCAGCGCCCAGCAAACGGCCCAGAACGAAGCGGTGCTTGCGGTGTAAAGCCCGCAAACTTCCGTTACAATTCTGAGAAGTTCTGTAAAGGCCCCATGGCTGGACTGGGTGAGGTGATCGACCTGGGCAGCGGCATTGGAGTCGCCGGCATGGGCGGCGGCATCAGCCTGATGTCCCTGCTGGCACTCGTGGGCCTTGGGATTTATGCCCTCCTGCAGGGCGATACAGGCAACGACGATGACGACTCCAGCCCCGGTGGGGGGCTGATGCAGCCCGTGGGCTCCGCCGCCTGATCCTCAGTTTTTGGTGTTCAGCGCCGCCGGCACATTGGCGCTCGAGGGGTCGTAGAGCTTGGCCTTGGTGACCGAACCCGCCGAGCTCACTTGCTTGACCAGGGTGGACTCCGCAACGCGGTACTGACCATCCCGCTTGGTGCCGAGGTCTTCGAGTCGGAGACTCTGGGCTTCGGCTTGCGTGAGCCGAGCCCGCACATCCGGGTCGATGCCGTGCTTGTGAATGTCGCGGCCGTTGGGGGTGAGGTATTTGGCGATGGTGACGGTCATCCCAGAGCCATCGGAGAGGCTGCGCACCGACTGCACGAGCCCTTTGCCGAAGGTCTTCTCCCCCACCACCACGGCACGGTGGTTGTCCTGCAGAGCCCCGGAGAGAATTTCACTGGCGCTGGCGGAGCCCTCGTTCACCAGCACCACCAGGGGACGCTGGGTGAGGGCACGACCGTTGGCGCGCTTGATGTCCTGGATGCCGTCGCGGGTTTTGGTGGACACGATCACCCCTTCATCCAGCCACTGGCGGGCGATGGCGATGCTGGCCATCAACAGGCCACCGGGGTTGCTGCGCAGGTCAAGCACGTAACCCTGAACGTCCTTGCTCTCCAGCTCCTTCAGGGCCGCGGCCATGTCCTTGGCGGCGTTGGCGTTGAACTGCTTGAGCCGGATGTAGCCGATACGGGTGCCGTTGGGGCCGGCGTTCACGCGGCTATCCACCGCATGCAGCTCGATGCGCTCCCGCACCAGGGCCGACTCGACCACCTTGCCGGAACGGCGCAGCTGCAGCTTCACACTGGTGCCCGCCTGGCCTCGAATCAGCTTCACCGCGTCCTCGGTGGACATGCCCTTGGTGGTCTTCCCGTCGATCGAGACGATCACGTCCTTGGGTTGCACCCCGGCCCGGGAGGCGGGTGAGCCCTCGATCGGACTCACCACCACCAGCTCCTTGGTGTCCTTGTCGAGGCTCAGTTGGATGCCCACCCCGGAGAGCTCCCCGGAGGTGTCGATCTGCATCTCCTTGAACTCCCGCGGGTCCAGGAAACGCGTGTAAGGGTCATCGAGGCTGGCGAGCATGCCACGGATGGCCTCATAGCTCTCCTTGGTGCTGCCGTAGCTCTTGGAGAGAATCTGCCGGCGCAGGGCGCGCCACTTGTCGGGGGTGTACTTGCCGTTGATGTCGAGGTAATCCCGGAAGACGATCTGCCAGGTCTGGTCGATCACCTCCTTAGGGCTGTCGCTGATCAACGAAGCCGCACTTGGGGACAGCAGCGGCGGCAGCGCGAAGGCCCCCAGGGCTCCAGCACCCACCAGGATCACCAACCCGCTGCGGCGAACCCCGGCACCAGCCTTAGCCATTCCGTGAGCCCCCGAAGCTCTGGTTGTGCTCTCAAACTAGCTCCCGATTCAGGCCCCACCGGCCGGGAAAACCGCAAACAAACGGCGGCTCTCCCCCATCCCTCAGGGATCGAACCAGCGGCCGTCCTCTTTGATCAGCGCGATCAGGGCTTCTACCCCCTCCGCCTCCGGCACCCGCCGGATCTCATCACGGCCTCGATAGAGAGAGATCACCCCGGGGGTCTTGCCCACGTAGCCGTAATCCGCATCGGCCATTTCGCCGGGTCCGTTGACGATGCAACCCATCACGGCGATGTCCAGGCCAGTGAGGTGGGCGGTGGCACTGCGCACCTTGTGCAGCACCTCCTCGAGGTTGAACAGGGTGCGGCCGCAGCTGGGGCAGCTGACGTACTCCACCATCGTCTTGCGCAGCCCGAGAGCCTGCAGGATCGAATAACAGACGGGGATCTCCTTCTCCGGAGCTTCGGTCAGGGAGACGCGGATCGTGTCCCCCAGGCCCTCTGACAGCAGGGTGGCAATGCCCGCGGTGCTCTTGATGCGGCCGTAATCGCCATCGCCCGCTTCCGTCACCCCCAGGTGCAGCGGGTAATGGAAGCCCTCGGCATCCATCCGGTCGGCCATCATCCGGTAGGCGGCCAGCATCACCGGCGCCCGTGACGCCTTCATCGAAATCACGATGTTGTGGAAGTCAAGCCGATCGCAGATGCGGATGAATTCCAGGGCGCTCTCCACCATCCCCAGGGGGGTGTCGCCATAGCGGAACAGCATCCGCTCCGCCAGCGAACCGTGGTTCACTCCGATGCGCAGGGCCTTGTCCTGCTGCTTGAGCAGCTGCACCAGCGGCTCAAAGGTCTCGGTGATGCGGTCGCCGATGGCGGCAATGTCGGCGTCGCTGAATTCGGTGCGGTTGGGATCGGGCTTGTCGAACACAAACAGCCCAGGGTTGATGCGCACCTTGTCGACGTGCTGCGCCACCTCCAGAGCGATCTTCATGCCGTTGTGGTGCACATCCGCCACCAACGGCACCGGTTGGTACGTGCTCACCAAGCGCTGGCGGATCTCCCCCATGGCCTTGGCATGGGCCAGCGACGGCACGGTGACCCGCACGATCTCGCAGCCGGCCTCGTGCAGGCGGCGGATGCCGGCGGTGGCCCCCTCGATGTCGAGGGTGTCCTCATTGATCATCGACTGCACCACCACCGGGTGCTCGCTGCCGATGGCGATGTCGCCCACTCGCACGCTGCGGGTGCGACGCCGGCGGATCACGGTGTCGTAGCGCGGGTTGAGCGCCGCCTCAGGGGCCGCAGGGGAAGCCAGAGAGGCAGTCATGGCAGCAGCGAAGCGGGGAGCTGGGCGTTGTTGCGCAAGCCTGTCACAGCGGAGCGGCCAATTGGGCCAGGCGGGCCTGCACCTGCTGCAGATCGGCCTGGGTGAGGGCCTTCGGGGAGCCCGGACGCTCGGAGGGATTCCGCAGCAAATAGGAGGGGTGGAGGATCGGCATCAGCCAGCGCCCTTGCCAAGGCCGCCACTGGCCGCGCAGGCCCGTGATGCCCCCCTTGATCCCCAGCAGCCCCTGTAAAGCCGTGGCACCGGCCAGCAGGATCAACGGCGGATCCACCAGGCCGATCTGCTGCTCCAGCCAGGGGCGACAGGCCTCGAGCTCCGCTGCCGTGGGCTTGCGGTTCCCCGGCGGGCGGCATTTGACGATGTTGCAGATGTAGGCATCACGGTTGCTGTCGATGCCAGCACTGAGCAACAGGCGATCCAGCAGCTGACCCGAGCGACCCACGAAGGGCAGGCCCTGCTCATCCTCCTGGGCACCGGGCCCCTCCCCGATCACCATCAGCTGCGCCCGGGGATTACCGCGGCTCACCACCACCTGAGCGCGGGTCGACCCCAGATCGCAGCGACGGCACTCCGCGCAGGCGAGCGCAAGCTGCTGCAGCGGCTCCAGGGCCTGGGCCATGTGCGCCAATCCGGGCGCCGATCCTATGGGGCGAGCACCAGCACCAGCAGGCCATTGCCCTCGGGGTCGAGCAGCCAGACCTCCTGCCCGAAGGCCTCCTGGCGGAGGGGCTCCAGCTGCTGGGCCCCCAGCGCCCGGGCCGATGCCAGCCGCCGCTCCAGCTCCGGCACTCCACCAGCCAGGCGCAGACAGAGGCCCAGGCGGCCGCGGCCCCGTGGCAGGGGCCTGTCCCGACTGGGGGCGTAGAGCTCCAGGCTGCCGCCGCCGGGCAGGGCCAGGCACCAGTGCTGCGGCGACAGGCCAGGCCGGGGGTCCACCCCAAACAGCGCGCCATAAAACCGCGCCAAGGCAGCCGGATCATCCGCCGCCAGCACCAGGGTGGCGGTGGGCTCAGGCGCTGGGCTGATCGGGGGCATCCGCGGCTGCGACGGCCTGATCCTGGCGGATCGAGCCTGAACCGCAGGGCCCGCTGGACTGCCGCAGAAGGTTCCGCAAGGAACCTCCTCAGGGCCGCACATACGGCAGGATGCTGGGCAGCACGCCTGCGCCCATGCTGCGCCCGCCCTCCCAGCAGCCACGCATGGAAGGCGCCATGACAGGCGCCATGGAAGCCGCTATGGAAGGCGCTATCGATGGCGCCGCCGTCGCGCTGTCGGCCCGGGCTCAGGCACTGCAACCCTCCTTGACCCTGGCCATCGCCGCCAAGGCCAAGGCCCTCAAGGCCGAGGGCCAAGACATCTGCAGCCTCAGCGCCGGCGAACCGGATTTCGACACGCCAGCCTTCATCCGCCAAGCGGCCGCAGCCGCCCTGGAGGCGGGCCACACCCGCTATGGCCCCGCCGCCGGTGAGCCGGCCCTGCGGGAGGCGATCGCCGCCAAGCTCAGCCAGGAGAACGGGGTCGCCACCCGAACCGAGCAGGTGCTGGTCACCAACGGTGGCAAGCAGGCGCTCTACAACCTGTTCCAGGTGCTGCTGGGCCCTGGCGATGAGCTGTTGCTGCCGGCGCCCTACTGGCTGAGTTACCCGGAGATCGCCCAACTGGCTGGGGCGAGCGTGCGCCTGATCCCGAGCAGCGCCGGCGAAGGCTTCCGCCTCAACCCCCAGCGCCTGGAGGCGGCCATCACCCCCGCCAGCAAGCTGCTGGTGCTGAACAGCCCCTCCAATCCCACCGGCATGGTGAGCAGCCGGGCGGAATTGGAGGCCATTGCCGCGGTGTTGCGACGCCATCCGCAGCTGGCGGTGGTGTGCGACGACATCTACGAATTCCTGCTGGCCCCGGGCCAGCAACACCACAGCCTGGCGGCCCTGGCGCCGGACCTGGCCGATCGGGTGTTCTCCGTGAACGGCTTTGCCAAGGGCTGGGCCATGACCGGCTGGCGCATCGGCTGGCTGGCTGGCAATGCCGCGGTGGTGAAGGCGGCCATCGCCCTGCAGAGCCAGAGCACGAGCAACGTCTGCAGCTTCGCCCAGTTCGGCGCCCTGGCCGCGATCACGGGTCCCCGCGACTGCGTGCATGCCATGGCGGAGCAGTTCAACCGCCGCCGCACCCTGCTCAGCGACGGGCTGCGGGCTATCCCTGGCCTCACCCTGCTGCCGCCGGAGGGCGCCTTCTATGCCTTCCCTGACATCAGCGGCACCGGGCTCGATTCCATGACCATCTGCAACCGTCTGCTGGAGGAGCAGGGGTTAGCGGTGGTACCCGGGGTCGCCTTCGGCGACGACGGCTGCATCCGTCTCTCCTGCGCCGCCTCCGAGGCCACCATTCACGACGGATTGGAGAGACTGGGGCGGTTCATCCGCGGCCTCTGAGCCGCCCCCTCGATGCGCATCTCCCTCCCCCGGGCCCTGGCCCGCACCGCCGGCCCTAGCCGAGAACGTTCGGCCGCCGTGGCCACAGGCCTCAGCCTGGCGCTGCTCACGGCGGTCCTTCCCACCACGCCCCTCGCCCCCGGATTGGGGGTGATTCCGGCGGCCCAAGCGCAGCCTGCCAAACAGCGACCGCTGCTGCGCATCAGCGCCATCCCGGACCAGAACCCCGAAAAACTGAACCGCCTCTACGGGCTCGTGGCCAGTGAACTGAGCCAGCAACTGGGCGTGCCAGTGAAGTACGTGCCGATGACCGACTACGCCGCGGCGGTGACGGCCTTCCGCACCGGCGATCTGGACCTGGTCTGGTTCGGCGGTCTCACCGGTGTGCAGGCCCGCCTGCAGAAACCGAACGCACGCGTGCTCGCCCAGCGCGACATTGATGTGTCGTTCAAGAGCATCTTCATCGCGAATACCCGCAGCGGCCTCAAACCGGTGCGCAACATCGACGGCCTGCGCGAACTGAAGGGTCGCCGCTTCACCTTCGGCTCGGAAAGCTCCACCTCCGGCCGGCTGATGCCCCAGTACTTCCTCGCCCAGGCGGGGGTACAACCCAAGGACTTCGCCGGTGGCGCCCCCGGCTTCAGCGG
>JBEIQU010000255.1:0-2701 GCA_040376355.1 Prochloraceae cyanobacterium
CCTCAGACCACTGGCCTCGCTCGGGATAGAACACATGCCTGTAGCACTGCTGTACCGCCAGGGCGAAACCTTGCTGCGCCTGCCCGTAGCGCTCCTTCACCTGATCCTGCTGGTGAGATTGGAGACTGGCGAATAGGTCGCCCTGCTGCATCTGCTGCAGGGCGAGATAGGTGCGGGCCTTGCGCAGCATGTCGTCCACCTGCAGGGCATCGGCGCAGACGAACACCAGATTGTTGCGGTTCAGGCGAATATTTGCGTTGTCGCCCTTCTCCTTGAACAGCCGCACCACCAACTCCGGCAGGTGGATGTTCGCCTGCTCCACGGTGTGGCCTTCCCAATGGATCACCGCCAGATAGGGGCCATCGGTGTCGTCTGGAATATCAGCCGGGCTGGAGGGGAACAACACAGGCTCCAGCCTTTGCTTAGCGAAGATCGTGCCGATGCGGCGATTCAGTTCTTCCCGCACACTCTCCAGATCGAACTGCCCCTCCCGCTTCCTCACCATCTGGTTGAGGTTGGCATCAGTCAGGAAGCGCAGCTTGCTGGTGCCGCTGTCGTCGAGATATTCCGATTCTTCCTGCAGGAGGCGGACAGCCTTATCAACGAAGGCCGGATCTACAGCCGGTGCATAGAGGCTGTAGTTCAACTCAAGGCGACTCAGGCCCTTCAATGGTTCGTTGAAGGCCAGAGAGTGGAACAGCACCGTGCGGGCTGCCATGGATCCGTAGGGCTCCATCCCGGTGAATTCCTGGGCATCCAGCCTTTGGGCCAGGGCCCTGCCTCCCTCTGCCGGTGTGGTGGAAACATCCGCCCGGATCGACGGGATGAAGGCCTGCAAGCCCAGCTTGGTGGATAGCTCAAGGCGAATTCGCTCGTTGCCCGGATCCACGTGGTGGAGGTGGATGGCCGTGACGCCCCGAGGTTGATCACGCCAGAGCTGGCCCACGGTCTGCGCCAGCAGCCGCAACATGCCCCGCACCCGCTGGAAGTTTTCCAGGGTGGAGGTTTTTTGCATCAAGGTGTCGATCAGCTCTGGATGAAGTGGGTAGCCCTTGCGCAAATTGGCGGCGCGGTCATCGCTTTGCCCCACCGGCGGTAGGGCATCACCCGTCCGGCTCCAGATCTCCTGGTAGGCATGCACCACTTCCTCCACCCGGCTGCGGTCGATCGATTCGAACAGGCGCCGTGTCAACACCTGCACTGTTTCGTCTTCGCTGGTGGGGGTTAGGGCCGTGATCTGCCGCCCGGTGACCGACTGCAGTTCAGCAAAGATCCGGTCGATTCTCTGGTTTTCCTCCCCATAGGCATCCACCGACTGGCCACCCTTGCCCAGGGCCAAGGTGAACACCAGCACCGCCTGGGGGGAGGAATTCACCGCCTTGATCAGGTCGGTGAGGAAGGGCGTGAGCTGCTCAGCCGCCTGGCCTGCAGCCGGGCCCTTGATCTTGCGCAGGTAGATCGAGAGCTCATCGATCAGGATCAGCACCGGCCGCTCGCCGATCAGTTCCCGCAAGGTTTCGGCCCCCGGAGGTGCAGCGCCGAGGCGGTCGCTGTTGCGGATGCGCTCGTAGCCCGGAGGCCCAGCCAGCTGCACCGCCAGCTCGCCCCAAGGCGTGAAGGCCAGGATGTCGCCTTCCACCCCCGGGGTGGCCATGCGCCGGCCGTTCATCGGGTCGGCGTTCTCCCCATCGAAGGCCGCCACGGTGACCTTCTGGCTGGGTAGGCGGGCTGGATCGATGAATTCCGCCAGGTCGGGGATCTGATCGGCGGCCGTGAGGATGTGGTTCAGGCCGATCAGGGCGTGGGTCTTGCCGCCGCCGTAGCTGGTGTCCAGTCGCAAAATGCTGCCCAGCTGGCTACCGGAGCTGGTCAGCCGGTCCACCACCGCTAGGAACAGGTCGCGCAGGCCCCTGGTGGGGTGGGTGTTCGCAAAGAAAAGGGCCGGATTCTTGTAGAGGTCTGGCGCTGTGCCCTTGAGCACCTGGCTTAGGTCGGCAGCGAAGTCCTGATCACGGATGCGTCCCTCCAGCACGTCGGCGCGGGGCCGGCAGAGCTCGTAGATGGTGGGAGGGGTCATGGGTGATCAGCAGAGCGCCAGTGCATAGGCGTGCTGTGGCACACCATTTTGCACCCCAGGGCCTGCAGCACCAAGCTTAAAAAAGCAAGTCAGCTGTCGAAAATTGAGAACTATGCATTTATCGCATGGTTCTCAATTTTAAGCATGGACTCGGTGGCTAATTGCTTCTCTCACGGAGATGCCACACTTCCCCCCGCCATCCCCTTAGCCATTTCGTACTCCCTCCCCAGGTCAATCCCCGCGTCCTGGCCAGGCAGTAAAAGCTGCACGCCCACGTAGAGAATGCAGGCGACCTGCAGGGCCGACACGCTGATACCGCCGCGATAGTGCTTGAGGTGATGCGTCTGTTCAGGGTTGTTGATGGCCAGCCCTTTTTGACCCACCGCCGCCACCTCCCCCAACAGCTGCTTCTGGCCTGCAATATCTAGGGCCCGATAGGTCTCCAGGGCGCTGGTTAGGTACATCACCGCATCCATGCGGGGCATGCCCTGGGCGTTGGCGCGCATCACCCGATCGGCGAGGCGGCGCTGTTGCTGCTTGATCTTCTCGGCCAGTTCGCCCACCGGGGCCAGCCGTAGGGCCCGCTTGAACAGCTCATCGGCTTCCGTCTCGTGGGACTCGCCC
>JBEIQU010000237.1:0-3235 GCA_040376355.1 Prochloraceae cyanobacterium
GAGCACCTGCTCGAGATCCGCCCACAGCTGGCTGGGTAGCAGGGCCCGGTCGTGCAGCTGATCCCCCCAGGCGCGCAGGCCCATGGGGCGCTGGGGCTCCTCCAGCAGCCGCACCACCAGGGCCCGGAACAGCAGGGCCACGGCGCTGCTCCAGCGGTGATCCGGCATGGATTCCAGGGCCCGGAACTCCAGCAGGCCCTGGCAGCCGGCGGTCCAGGCGGGGTTCCAGAACTTGTCGAGGCTGATCTCGCTGCGGTGGGTGTTGCCGCTGCGGTCGGCGTGCAGGTGGCGCAGGGTTTCGCCGATGGCCACCCGCTGATCCCCCGGCGGCAGCTGGGCCAGGGTGCGGTGGGCCAGCTCCAGATCCAGGCTGGCGGCGCTGCCCTCATCCGGCCGCGGCGCCTGGGAGGCGGGCCCCACGCTGCGGCCGCTGAACAGGTAGGCCAGGCAGGGGTGGTGCTGCCAGTAGCGCAGCACCGCCACCAGCCAGGCGGGCCGGCTGAAGAAGGGATGCTGCTCCAAGCTCGGTCCCCCCAGCAGCAGGTGGTTGCCGCCGCCGGTGCCCTCCGTGCGCTCGCCCTGCTGCTTCCAGCTGCGCAGCCCCACCGCCGCTCCGGCCTGCTCCAGCAGCTCCATCCAGCCGGCGTAGTCGGTCCAGCTGTGGCACACCGGCAGGTTGATCTCCAGCACTCCGGGGTCGGCGGTGAGCCCCAGCACCCGCCAGTGGTCGTCCACATCCACCGGCAGCAGACCGCTCAGCTCCGGTGGCCGCCAGGTGCGGCCGTGCTGGGCGATGAGCCCCAGCAGCCGCTCCAGGGGTCGCCGCTCCAGCGGCGGCAGGAACAGCCCCCAGCCGTGGGGATCGAGCTCCAGGGTGAGCACCTGGCGCAGGGCCCCCTCTGGGAAGTGCTCCAGCGGTAGCCGCAATCCCGCGGGCCCCGGGGCTCCGCTCAGCTGCCGGAGCGGTTCCGCCAGGGGCCAGGGCACCGCTTGCCATTGGTCCCCTTCACAGCTCAGGGGGACGGCCCACACCCGGCGCTCCTGCTCCAGCGGATCCCGCAGGGGCAGGGGTTGCACCGGGCAGCCCAGGTCGCGGCCAATCGCCTGCAGCAGGGCCACCGCGTCCGCGGCGGTGGGGATTGGCGCGTCGGCCTGCTGGGGCCAGGGCACCAGGGGCTGGCCGTCGCGGCCGGTGATCAGCCGCAGGGCCCAGCGCGGATTCACCTCGCCGTCGTAGCGCTTGCCGGGGCAGAACAGCAGCAGGCTCCCTGGCCAGGCCCGCCGCTGGAACTCCGCCGCCAGGGCGCGGGCGTAGCCCAATTTGGTGGGGCCATCGGCGGCCACGCTCCACTCCGCCCCCTGGGGATCCCCCGGCACCAGGGTGGGCTCGCCCCCCATGGTGAGGTGGATGCCGGCCCGCTGGAGCCGCTGTTCAACCGCCGCGGCCGTGGAGTGGAAGGCGGCGGGCAGGGTCATCGCTAGAGCCGGGCTGAGTTGCTGGAGCCGCTCAGGATCTCGGCGCTGATCAGCCAGTCGAGTTCGCTCTCCACCCCCGGCGGTCCGGAGAAGGTGCCGCTCACCGCGGCGGTGAGGTCGGAGCGGGAGGAGGTGGCCACGGGGATGTAGCGGTCGTCCACGGCCCCTTTGCCGCTGGGGTCAAAACCGCGCCAGCCGGCCCCCTGCAGATACACCTCCGCCCAGGCGTGCAGGTCGTAGCGCTCCGGGGCCGGATCCACCAGGTGGTAGCCGCTCACGAAGCGGGCCGGCAGCCCCAGGCTGCGGCAGCTCTCGATCATCAACATGGCCAGGTCGCGGCAGGAGCCCACCCGTTCCTTGAGGGTGCGGCCCGCGGGCCAGGCGGGCCCGACATGGCGCTGGGTGTACTTGACCCGGTCTTGGATGATCTCGATCAGTTGCTGCAGGAAGTTGAGGCTGCGGCCATCGCTGCCGATCAGGGCCTCCTGGGCCAGGTCGGCGGCGGCGGCATCGTGCTGGCCGTTGGGCAGCCATCCCTGCAGGTTGCTGAGCAGATCGGGGTTGAGCTTGCCGATGGCCAGTGGCAGTTGGGCCATCTGTTCATCCAAGCAGGCTTCGATCAGTGGGGGCGTGAAGGTTTCCACCTCACTGGTGGCGACCACGCTGAAAGCTTCCGTGTCCCCCAAAAAGCGGGCGCGGGTAATGGTGTCGCCGCCGGCGGCCATCAGCTCATAGAGCTGGCTGGGGTCGGGGCTGACCTCCAGGCGGAAGTCGATCAACCGCTGAAAGCCATGGGGCCGTGGCCGCAGGCAGAACCGATGCGGCCCGAGCTGCACCGGCTTGCTGTAGCGGTAATCGAAGCGGTGAATCAGGCGGGCGCGCATGCCAGGTCCGGACTGGAAACAGAAACGGGCTCGGCCAGGCCCGGCAACACGAAGTAGCGGGCATGGATCAGACCATGCAGGTTATTGAGATCGCTCTGCAGCGCGTCGATTGCTTCATGAAGCCCGCCGCTGATCAGCTCATCGATGCCGGTGTAGCTCCAGCGGGCCAGGGTGAGGCCGCTCAGGCATTCCAGTTCGTCGGGGGCGCCGGGCACTGAACTGCCGGCCACCAGCCGCAGGGTTTCGTGGATGCGCTCCATGCAGTAGCGCACCGAGCGGGGGAAGGCCGGGTCGAGCAGCAGGAAGGCGGCCACCGCCTTCGGGGTGATCACCCCCAGCTGCGACTGGCGGAACATTTGATAGGCGCCGGCGCTACGCAGCAGCGAGATCCACTGCAGTTCATCCAGCACGCCACCCACCTCCTCCGGGCTGGGCAGCAGCAGGAAGTACTTCACATCAAGGATGCGGGTGGTCTTGTCGGCCCGCTCGATCAACCGACCCAGCCGGCTGAATTGCCAGGAGAGGTCACGGCTGAGGGTGGCGTCGGTGACGCCATAGAACAGTTGGCAGCCGCGGCGGATCTCCCGCAGCTGCTCCTGGGGCGGTTGATCCCAGAAGCTGTCGCTCTCCAGCAGCGTCCAGTAGAGGCTGTTGATCTGCTCCCACATCTCGGTGGTGATCACATCGCGGATCTGGCGCGCGTTCTCTCGGGCCAGGGCGATGCAGTTGACGATGCTGTTGGGGTTGTCCTCCGCCTGCACCAGGAACTCCACCACCTGGTTGGCCCCGCCCCCCGGGTAGAGGCGGTCGAACAGTTCGCGGTCACCGCTGGCATCGATCAAGGGTTGCCAGGGCTCGGCACTGCCCGGGGGGCA
>JBEIQU010000091.1:0-6721 GCA_040376355.1 Prochloraceae cyanobacterium
ACGGAGCCCAGGTGGCCAATGATGCCGGGCATGTCGCGGTGCCGGGTGAACAGCATGTGGCGGCTGGGGGCCACGTTCACCGGGAACTCATCGATGGTGGTGATGCGCAGCTCCCCATCGGCGAACACGGCCCCGGTGACGGTGTGGTTGCCATTGCCCCCCTTGGAGCTCAGCTGCAGGGAGCCCCCGGCGAAATCACGGGCGGCATCGTCCTTCACCTCAAGCACGTGAATGCCGCGCTCCTTGGCCTCCAGGCCGGCGTTCACGTAGTTGATCGAATCCCCCAAAGCGGTGGAGAGCAGTCCCTTGAGGGCCGCGATCACCAGGGGCTGGGAGGGATGGCTGGCGAATTCGCCCTGCAGACGCACCTCCAGTTCGCTGACCTGACCGCCGGCCAGCTGGCTGAGCAGCTGCCCCAGGGTTTCCGCCAGCTGCAGATGGGGCTTGAGCTGCTCCATCACCTCGGCGTTGAGTCCGGGGATGTTCACGGCACTGCGGGCCGGCAAGCCCAGCAACACATCGCGGATCTGCTCGGCCACATCGATGGCCACATTTTCCTGGGCCTCTTCGGTGGAGGCCCCCAGGTGGGGCGTGAGGATCAGGCGCTCGCTCACGCCCCGCAGCGGGGAATCGGCCTCGAGGGGCTCCTTGGCGTACACATCCAGGGCGGCGCCGGCGATCACCCCCTGCTCCACGGCCTCGGCGATGGCGGCCTCATCGATGATGCCGCCGCGGGCGCAGTTCACGATGCGGGCGGTGGGCTTCATGGTGCGCAGCAGCTCCGCGTTCACCAGGTTCTCGGTGTCGGGGGTGCGGGGCAGGTGCAGGCTCACGTAGTCCGCCTCGGCGAACAGGGCCGGCAGCTGCATCAGCCGCACCTGCATCTGCTGGGCCCGTTCCGCCGACACGAACGGGTCGTAGGCCATCACATCCATGCCCATGGCCTTGGCCACCCGGGCCACATGGGAGCCGATCTTGCCAAGGCCCACCACGCCGAGCTTCTTCTTGTACAGCTCGTTGCCCACATATTTCTTGCGGTCCCAGCCGCCGGCCATGGTGCTCACGTGGGCGTGGGGCACGTGGCGGGACAGGGAGAGCATCAGCGCCAGGGCGTGTTCCGCGGCGGCAATGGTGTTGCCCTCAGGCGAATTCACCACGATCACGCCGCGCTTGGTGGCCGCTGGCACGTCCACGTTGTCGACCCCCACACCGGCGCGGCCGATGATCCGCAGCTTGGTGGCGGCCTCGATGATCTCAGCGGTCACGGTGGTGCCCGAGCGGATCATCAGGCCGTCGTACTCGCCAATGATCTGCTTGAGCTGCTCCGGCGGCAGGCCCGTGCGCACATCCACCTGGGCCACCTGGGACAGGATGTCGATCCCTGTTTGATCGATGGGATCGGAAACCAGAACCTTTGTCATGACCCGGCGGGTGGGGGCGACCGGGTGTGAAGTGTAGTGAGGGGCCCCCACCGGCCTTTGGGGAAGCCCGGACCGGTGCGCCAGCGGTGGCTCCCCACCAGGGAGAATCAGAGCCCGTGCCGGGTGATCGTGGGTAGCAGCGTGGTGGTGGTGCTGGCGGAGCGAAAGCGCTTGCGGCAGCTGCAGCAGCAACTGGCGGCGCTGACGCCCCCACCCCAGCGGCTGGTGGCGATCGGCGCCGGCGAAACCGATGTGGCCACCGTGGCTGAGCTCAACCCGGCGCTGACGCGACAGCTGCGGCAACGGCGCATGGCCACCTGGCTGATCCCCTTCGGCTTCTTCGCCGGTCTCACCTTCACCTTCATCACCGACCTGGACACCTTCGCCTTCGCCGGTCCGATCGGCTCCCACCTGATCGGTGGGCTGCTGGGCTTGGGATCAGGCTGGATGGGCAGCTTTGCCGCGGCCGCCAGCGTCAGCGCCGAGGGGGACGACCGGGTACGGGCCCTGCGCAACCGCCTCGAGGAGGGCAACTGGCTGCTGCTGGTGGAGAGCGCCAGTGGCGTGGAGATCCCCTGGACGCGGCTACAGGAGGTCAAACCCAAGGCGGTGGTGCGCCTCAGCGACAGCTGAGGCTGGCCATGCTGCCGCGGGACGACTTACTGATGGGCTGCGGCCAGCCGCAGGAGCTGGCGGCGCTGATCGATCTGGCGGAGCAGGCCCTGCGCACCTGGGAACCGGTGTGGAGCGGTTTCATCCCGGCGGAGCTGCGGGAACTGGCCCAGCAGCGCTTGGGGAGCCTGGCGGAGGTGCGGCTGCTGGGGGCGGGAGGCTGGCCCCAGGCCGAACGGCAACGGCTGTTGCTACGCCGCCAGGAACTGGCCGCAGCCGAAGACACGGCCAGCAGCATCGATCCCCCCCTGGCGGGACTGCTGGTGAGCGGCAACTTCCTGTTTGACCCCGCCGAACCTGCGGATGTGCGCCGAGGGCTGCTGGCGGCGGGTCTCGATCCCGGCGAGCTAGGGGACATCTGGATGCGCGGCGACCGTGGTGCCCAGGCGGTGATCGCCACGGACACCGCCCAGCATCTGGTCGGACTCGGGGCCCAGGTGCGCAGCGTGACCGTGCAGCTGGAACCCGTTCCCCTCGATCAATTGCAATGGCCGACCAGCCGCAGCCCGCGCAACCTGACCACGGTGGAGGCCTCGCTGCGGCTGGATGCCGTGGCCTCAGCCGGTCTTGGGCTCTCCCGCAACCGCATGAACGAGCTGATTCGCGCCGGCGCCGTGCGCATCAACTGGCAGGTGGTCACCAGCCCCAGCCGCGAACTGCGCAGCGGTGATCGGGTGCGGTTGGAGGGGCGCGGCGAGCTGGAGGTGCTGGAGGTTCAACCCACCAAACGGGACCGTTGGCGCCTGCAGCTGCGACGGAGCTGAGGAGGAGCTGAAGCGCAGATGCCGGCGAAAGGGTGACTGCTAGGTTGCCCTGGCCGCAAGGCTCTGAGGGCGATTAGCTCAGAGGTAGAGCACTACCTTGACACGGTAGGAGTCACTGGTTCGATTCCAGTATCGCCCACTTTTTTGAGGCACCCCGGGCCATCCGACGCCCTGGCCCACAGCCGCCACTGCCATGACCGCCGGGGGCACCGCCACGCCAGCCCATCCCATCGCAACCGCCAGCCTGGTGCTGGGGCTGGGACGCTCTGGGCTGGGGGCCGCCCGGCTCCTGCACCAACGGGGCGAACCCGTGCTGGTGCTGGAGAGCGGCGCGGGTGAAGCGCAGCAGCGCAGCGCTGAGCAGCTGCGTCGCGAGGGAATCCGCGTACAGCTGGATACCCCGCTGAGCATCGCCAGCGTGGATGCCCTCGGATTCACGCCGCCGCGGGTGGTGGTCAGCCCCGGCATCCGCTGGGATCACCCCTGCCTGCAGGCGCTGCGCCAGCGGGGCATCGGCACCGTTGGCGAAATCACCACCGCCTGGGAGGCCACCCAGCCGGTGCCCTGGATCGGCATCACGGGCACCAACGGCAAAACCACGGTGACCCACCTGGTGGCCCACCTGCTGGGGGAGGCCGGCCTGGATGCCCCCATGTGCGGCAACGTGGGTTACTCCGCCGCCGAACTGGCCCTGCAGCGGCTCAGCCCCGGGCAGCACCTGCCCCAGTGGCTGGTGGTGGAGCTGAGCAGCTACCAGATCGAAGCAGCCCCGCAGCTGGCCCCCCGCATCGGCCTGTGGACCACGCTCACCCCTGATCACCTGGAGCGCCACGGCAGCCTCGACAACTACCGGGCCATCAAACGCAGCCTGCTGGAGCGCTCCGCGGTGCGCATCCTCAACGCCGATGACCCCGACCTGCGCAGCCGCGCCGCCAGCTGGGACCAGGCCCGCTGGGTGACGGCCCAACCACGGCAACGGACCTTGGAGGCGGGGATCGACCCGCACCTGTGGATCGAAGGGGATCAGGTGATGACCGCCGCCGGAGCAGGCCCCCTGCTGGACGCGCGGGCCCTGGCCATGCCGGGGGACCACAACCGCCAGAACCTGCTGATGGCGGTGGCGGTGGGGCTGGAACTGGGCCTCGAGGGCGCCGTGATGGAGACCGCCCTGCGCAGCTTCCCCGGTGTGCCCCATCGGCTGGAGCGGATCCGCCAGCTCGATGGCGTCACCTGGTTCAACGACAGCAAGGCCACCAACTACGACGCCGCCGAGGTGGCGTTGCGGGCTCTGCAGGGCCCCCTGGTGGTGCTGGCCGGCGGCGAATCCAAGCGGGGCGATGCCGAGGGCTGGCTGAGGGGCCTGCGGCGCGAAGCGGCGGCGGTGGTGCTGTTCGGTGCCGCCCGCAGCGCCTTCAGCCAGTTGCTGGAACAGGGCCACTACGGGGGCGCCGTGCACCAGGTGGATGGTTTAGACGACGCCGTCGCCCTGGCCCGGCAACTCGCCCAACAGCTGCAGTGCCGGGCGGTGCTGCTGTCACCGGCCTGCGCCAGTTTCGATCAATACCGCGATTTCGAAGCCCGCGGCGAACACTTCCGCCAGCTGGTTCTGACGCTCACCGCAACGGCTGAAGCCACGCCCTGATGCAGCACCAGGTGGGGGCTAGCCTCGCCACCATTGCCCGCAGCAGCGATGGCCTACTGGCTGATGAAGAGTGAGCCCGATGTCTACGGGATCGACCATCTTCAGCAGGACGGCACCACCCTCTGGGACGGGATTCGCAATTACCAGGCCCGCAACTTCATGCGGACCATGGCCATCGGCGATCGGGCCTTTTTTTATCACTCCAATGCCAAACCCCCTGGGGTCGTAGGGCTGATGGAGGTGGTGGAAACGGGTCTCACCGACCCCAGCCAGTTCGATCCGAGCAACAAATACTTCGATCCCCAATCCAAACCGGAAGCGCCCCGCTGGGATTGTGTGCGGCTGCGCTACGTGGGCACCTTCGCCACCATGTTGAGCCTGGATGCCCTGCGCGAGCAGTTCAGCGTGGAGGAACTGCCGGTGGTGCGCCAGGGCAACCGCCTGTCGATCCTGCCGGTGCCCGATGCCAGCGCGGCGCGGCTGCTGGCCCTGCTGGGGCCATGCTGACGGCTTCCCTGCAACCCCTGCGGGCCCTGAGCAGCGCCTGGAGGGCGATGCGGCAGCGGCCGCTGCCGCTGCTGGGCTTCAGCGCCGCCGCCTGGGGCGTGCATGGCCTCGGCTGGGCCCTGGTGGCCGCGGGTGACTGGATCCCGAGTGCGGTCCTGGCCGCCCTGCTGCACGGGGTGGGCATCGGCCTCTACGCCGGCAGCCTGCTCTGGCTGGTGGAGGGGCTGAGCCGAGCCGGTTTGGCCCTGTCCGCTGGCCAGCGACCCGACTGGCGCCAGCTCTACCGCTGGCATGGACGCAGCAGCCGGCATCTGGCCTGCGGCCTGCTGAACCTGCTGGCGGCCCTAGCCCTGACGGCCCTGGTGGGCTTCGTGGCCTGGTCGCTGGTGGTGTTCCTGCTGCCGGCCCTGAGCCCGGTACCGGCCCTGCTAGCCCTGGTGGCCTGCGCAGCCGTGGGCCTGAGCCAGGTGTTCAACGCCTGCCTGGTGCTGGAGCGGCGGTTGAGCCCATCGCAGGCCTTTCGCCGCGGCTTCGTGCTGCTGGAGCACCACTGGGCTGGGCTGCTGCAGCTGGTGGCCCTGTTGGCATTGGTGACCAGCCTTCCGACCCTGCTGCTGGGGCTGCTGGGGGAGGCCCTGGTGGCGGGCCTGGGGGTTCCGATCACGGTGCTGGCCGTGGTGGCCGCCTCACCCCTAGTAGCGATGACCACCACCAACGCTTACCACCAACTCCTGCCCGAACTGGAGGGCCAGGCCCCTGGCCGGGCGGAGCTCAACCGATCGGATCGCTGAAGCGCTTCTGCTGCGGGAACAGATTGGCCAGATAGCAACGGGTGATCTCGCGGGTCTGCACACCGTTCTGCACCAAAAAACCGGCCAGGGCGGCCTGAAACAAACGGTACTGATCCCAGTTGGGATGCGCCTCGATAAAGCCCTGCATCGACTGCAGCAGGGGCTCAGGCACCTCCGCTTGCATGCTCACCGTGGCCGTCATCTCCATCCGGGTCTCCCGTTCGCCGAGCACCAGTTCTCCACAGCCCGGGGCTGCGGTCAACCAGGGCCCAAACCAACCGCTCGCAGCCTCTCTCATCACGAGATTGACCGTTGCTACTGGAGTTCACAGGGGGGCGGCGGCGGTGGCAGCCGCTGGCTGTCGGGACCGGGCGCCGCTGTCAACGGAAAAGCACGGATGCCGTCGGTTCTCCCCAGGTTTCAGCCAGGGCCGGCCGGGGGGAGATCCAGCCTGTGGAAAACCCGTGCAAAACCCTGGGGAGAGGGTTGAGGGTGTTGGGAGAACGGCGCTGATCAGCAGTGCTGATCAGCGCCACAATCTCGCCAGCAATCTCAGCTGCCGCCCGATGCCCGTCGTCCCACCCGTCGCCCTGCTGGGCACTGGCCTGCTCGGCAGTGCCATCGCCACACGCCTGCTGCAGCAGGGGGAATCCCTGTGGGTGTGGAACCGCACGCCCGAACGTTGCACGCCCCTGTTGGAGCTGGGGGCTCGCGGCGCTGGTGACCCTGCCGCCGCAGTGGCCCTCGCCCACTGGGTCATCACCGTGCTGAGCGACGGCCCCTCCACCCAGGCGCTGCTGCTGCAGCTCGGGCCAACCCTGACGGGCAAGACGGTGATTCAGGTGGGCACCATCGGCCCCGATGAAAGCCGGGAGCTGGCTTCAGCGGTGCAGGGGTGGGGCGGTCGCTACCTGGAGGCCCCGG
>JBEIQU010000225.1:0-3433 GCA_040376355.1 Prochloraceae cyanobacterium
CAGCGCCCGCAGCTAGGGCCATCGCAGCGGGATTGCATCGCCAGGGCCGCAATGATCCGTGCGGAAAGCGCAGATCTCCACCTTTGAGAGAGATCTAGCCCTCGCCCAGGCTGTCATCAATAGGACGGAAAGGCCCTTTTCAACCTTTCCATGAAGGCACTGAGAACCGCGTTGGCCCTCGCCCTGATGGCCCCAACTCCGATGCTCGCCGCTACATCGGCCGACATCAAAGCCACCGGCAGCATCGCCACCTTCTGCAACATCACCAACCAAGGCGGCCCGATCGCCATGGCCCCGACAGCGGAAGGCGACAAGCTCAGCGGCACAGGCTCCTACAGCTATGTGGCGAACGGCAACTCCAAAATTGAGCTGAGCGCTCTACAGCTATCGGCTCCCACCGGAGCTTCGGCAGCAATCCCGAGCATTGAGCTCGCCGCGCTGGTGGCGAACAACTCCAGCAGCGCCGGTGCCTCCAGCCCGGAGTCCCAGGGTGTGATCCGCAAGGACGGCAGCATCGCTACCTCCATCATCCAGAACAACAGCACGCGTCTGTTGACTGCCGGTGAGTATGCGATCCAGGCAACGGCCACCTGCACATCTCTTTGATTGATGGGTCGCACATTGTTGCTGCTAACAGCAGTTCTGTGGTCTGGGCACTCCTATGCCCAGACCGCTTTTCTGGACAAACGAGAGTTCAGTGCCAAGAGCGGATTGGTCAAAGTGAAGCTGGGGGTCTCCCACAGCCGGCAGGGAGCCGTTGAGCTCACCGTACGGCTCAAAGGCGCCGGCAAAGACGACCAAACTCCGGGTTCGATTCTCACCGAATCGGTGAGCATTGTGCCGAGGGCATTCAAAATTCCACCCAACAAGTTCAGGAAGGTTCTGATCAGCTTTGAGCCCAAGGTCACAACCCGAACGCCTTACTTTGCATGTGTCCTGTATCAGCCACCCGTGGAGCGCATGGATCGCGATGGTCGCGCTGGTGGGTCCATGCTCTTGGCTACGGAATCCTGCTCGCGCTTCTGGGTGATGCCGTAAAAGCCGGCGATCGGCTGGAGCTGGAAGACTTTTCGGTGTATCCGCCCCAGCCCAAGATCGAGTTGGATCTCGACGATGGCAGCACCTGCTCCGTCACCGACCGGTCACCGGCCACCTTGGTGTTTTACGGGCGGCAACTCAACAGCCTGGCGCTGTCCAACACCAAGGAAAACGGAACCCAGAGCGACCTCGGCGGCGGCGTGGCGCTGATGATCCCGTTGGGGGGCACCGGCTTCAAGAAAACCTGTTCAGGCCTGCTGAAACTGCAGGAGGGCAGGGCCAAAATGGCCCTGGCCAACCAACTGCTCGAGGCAGGTCAGATCAGCGAGACCGAAATGAAGAAAGTGGTCTCAGGCCTGCGTGGGGTTTTAGGGATCTGAGCTGGATCTGCGGCAGGGATGCGTCCGCGATGCTGCAATCCACCCCAGTAAGTTGGCCAATTCAGGCTCTTTTCTGACCCGTCTGATTCCGCCGAATCCCCTGCGCCGCCTGTTGCATGGGCTGGGGCCGGTGTTCATCCTGGCCAGCCACCTGGGCTGCGGCCTGCTGCTTGTGACAGGCCTGGGCTGGGCCGCCCTGGGCTGGGGCGTGGCGCTCTATCTGCTGCGCATGCTGGCCACCACAGCGATCTATCACCGGCTGATTGCCCACCGCAGCTACCAGGCGAGCCGGCCGGTGTGGTGGCTGGGTTCCCTGGTGGCGGCCTCCGCCGGCCAGATGGGCCCCAGTTGGTGGAAAGCCCACCACCTCCAACACCATCGCCATGTGGACACGGGGCATGATCCCCACAGCCCCCTGCTGAGCTCCTCCAGTTGGAACGGCTTCTGGTACTCGCAGCTGGGCTGGCTGCTCAGCCCGGGGTTTCACCCCAGCAGCTTGCCGCAGGACATCGAAACCGACCCGGTGCTGCGGCTGATCGATCGCTTGCACGTGCTGCCACCCCTGGCCCTGGCCTGGCTGTCCTGGTGGATCGGCGGCTGGGAATGGCTGGCGGCCTTCTGCCTCAGCACCACCCTGCTGTTTCACGCCGTCGCCAGCGTGAACTCCGTGGCCCATCTGGCTGGTGACCAACCCTTCAGCACCGGTGATGCCAGCTGCAACAACGGCTGGGTGGCCCTGCTCACCCTCGGGGAGGGCTGGCACAACCTGCACCACGCCTTCCAGGGCTCGGTGCGGCAGGGGCTGACCCTGCGCCAGGGCCGGGTGGTGGTGCTGCCCGACCCCACCTATCGGTTCATCTGCCTGCTGGAACGGCTGGGATGGGCTCGCCGGCTGCGCATTCCCTCCCAGCGGGCCCTCTTGGCACGGGGTGCCTAGGGAGCTGGCATCTACGCTGATTGCGGCCCGTACCGCTATGGCCAAATCGCAACGATGACCTGGGACATCCTTCTGTTCGCGGTTGTTCTCAGCATTGATTCCTTCTCGGCAGCCTTCGCCATGGGCTTCCGGCGCTTTTCAGCGCAACGGGCCTTTTCCTTTGCATTCAGCTCAGCCTTTGCCGAAGGGGGCGCAACCGCCCTGGGCTTCCTGCTGGGCCGCATCGCCAAAGACCTGATTGTTAATTACGACCATTGGGTGGCTTTTGCATTGCTGGTATCCGTCGGTGCCCACATGTGCTGGGAGGCCTATCACCACGACCCGGACGACACCACCGAAGCGGAAGACCCCCGGACCCATAGCTTCCTGAAAATCCTGTTTGTTTCGACGGTCACCAGCATCGACTCCCTGGGGGTCGGCGTCACCCTGGGGTTGGCGAGCAAACCGATCGCGACCTATGCGATCGCCATCGCCATGGCGGCCTTTGTCTCCACCTACCTGGGCCTGGGCCTGGCCAAACGCATGCCAGCCGCCTTTGGCAGTCGCCTCGAGATTGTGGGTGGCGCGGTGTTGATTGCCCTGGGCTTCAAGATGCTGTCGATCTGAGCCATGGCCGCAGCCCTGCTGATCCTGGCGGTGATGGTGGCGGTGGCCGCTGCCCTCAACCCCAGCCGCGAGCAATTCAGTTGGTTTCTCCGGCTACGCCGGCCGAACTGGCTCAGCTTTGAACGGCTGATCCCCCTGATCTGGATCGCGATCTACGCCTGCTTCTACGGCTCCGCCCTTGTGGCCTGGAATGCCAGCTGGAGCCTGGGGCTGATGGCGGGTTATCTGGCGCTGCTGGTGTTGGTGCAGAGCTACACCTGGCTGATCTGCCAGACCCGGAGGCTCTCCAACGGCACCGTGGTGGGGTTTGCGGGCTGGGCCTGGGGCATGGCCCTGGCCATCAGCGTGGCCCACAGCTCCGGCAGCGCCGCCCTGCTGCTGCTGCCCTATCTGCTCTGGAGCCCGGTGGGCACCCTGGTGACCTGGCAGATGCAACGGCTGAACCGCTGAGCACCAACGCCAGCACGGCCAG
>JBEIQU010000096.1:0-6384 GCA_040376355.1 Prochloraceae cyanobacterium
CTCCTCCACCGCCTCCTGCTCCAGCACGCCCAGGCGGCGTTGCAGATTTTTGATCTGAGCGATGGCCATTGCCAGGAACAAACCAAGGGATTGGCGCACTAGTACAAGCTCACTACTACGGCGCCAGGGGGCTGCCATCCTCTGGGCTCAGAACGGCAGCTTTTTCTTGGCGTCCTTATCCAGGTCGGCTTCCATCTCCCGCAGCCGCTTCAGGATCGTGTCGTAGTACTCCTTGAGGTACGACTCCAGCCCCGTGGTCTCGGCGGAATCAAGGCCAAAGGCGGCGTAGCTGGCTTCCATCGGTGCATTGAGGGGGACGCCGCCCCCCACCACCTTGTCGAAGGCCAGGCGCTCCGCCACGTTCACCGCCGGCTCAAAGAACGACGACACCCCCTGCATCACCCGCAGCAGGAACGGCCGCACACGGAACACCCGGGCACTCTTGGCGGTGAACGCCTCGCAGAGCTGGGTAATTTCGCCGGTGTTCCAGGCCCGAGGCCCCACCACCGGGAAGGCCTGGCGCACGGTTTCCGCACGGCCCAGGGCCGCCACCGCAAAGCGGGCCACATCCTGGGTGTTCATGTAAGCGATGGGGGTGGGGGTTCCGCTCACCCACACCGTCTGGTTTTCCAGCACGGGGATCGCCACCTGGCTAATCAGGCCCTGCATGAAGGCCACACAGCGCAGGATGGTGTAGTCGAAGTCGGAATTGATCAAGGCCTGCTCGGTGCAGAACTTGATCTCCATCAGCGGCACGTCGCGGTGCTTCTCGGCGTCGAGCAGCGACACGAACACGAAACGCTTGACGCCGGCGCGCTCACAGGCGTTCAGCAGGTTGAGCTTGCCGGTCCAGTCGGTGTCGTAACTGCTGCCGGGATCGGTAGCCCGGGCCGTGGCCGCATCAATCACCGCCTCCTGGCCCTCCAGGGCGTAATCGAGGCTGTCGGGCTCGAGCAGATCCCCCCGGGTGAGCTCACAGCCCCACTCCTGCAGGAAGGACGCCTTACGCGGGGAGCGCACCATGCAGCGCACGTGATGACCGGCATCGAGGGCCTGCCGGGCGATCTGCCGCCCCAGCGTGCCCGTTGCACCGATCACCAACACCTGCATCGGGGTTCCGCCTGGAGGCCCGAGCCTAAAGCTGAGGGCTTCTTCGCCGCGCCAAGGCTCCTCTGAGGCTCAGTCGTCGCCCTGAAGCTTCAGCAGCAGGGCGCCGCCCACCAGGCCCACGGGGATCAGAACCCAGAACACCGCTGCAATGCCGAAGATTTCCGAGGCCATGGCCGCATGCCGTAACGGCTACCTATTTAGCGCAGCTGCCAGCTCCAACACGCGTGGCCAGGGGGCATTGCAGCGGAACTGGCCGTCCATCACCCCGGAGCGCAGGGCCGTGAAGCCCTCCGCCTGCAGGGCCGCCAGCAGGGCCTCGGTGGCGGGAGGGCCACCCCCCAGGCGCCTGCCCAGCTCCGCCATAGGCCAACAGCGCTCCGGCAGGCCAGGATCCGCCAGCAGACGCCGCAGCAACCGCAGGCTGGCCGGGGCCACCGCGCCGGGTGGGGCCGCCGCCGCCCGCTCGGCCATGGCCTCCAGGGTGGGGGCATGTTGCAACGGCCCCAGCCACAGCGGTCCGGAGATGGCCAGCGGCGGAGCCTGCGCACCGCAGCCACAGGCCGGCCATTGACGCAGCTTCCACAGGCCCTGGCTGAACTGCTCCCCACAGCCATGGCAATGGGCCAGCAGCCCCAGCAGGCGCTCCTGCTGGGGATCGGGCCGCCGCTGCAGCTCGAGAGCCACCCGAAACGTGCGCCCTTCACTGAAGCTGAACAACGGGCGCACCCCCCGGCCCAGGGCCCAGGCCGCCCGCGCCACCACGCCGATCTGCAGCCGCAGGGCCAGCTCCCAACTGGCGGGATGGGCGCGGGCGGCGGCACCGAGGGAGCGCAGGGCCGCCGCGCGATCGTGGCCGGTGGGGGAGCGCCCGTCCGTGCTGGCCAGGTAGAGCACACCGCCAAATTGCAGGGCCTCCAAGGCCGCCGCCACCAAAGGGGTGGGGCATCCAAAGGCATCCAGATCCACAACGCCGAACCGCCGCTCCTGCAGCAGGCATTCGGCCAGGAGTTTCTGGGCCGTCAGCGCCGTGGTTCGCACGGCGCAGCCAGCGGCAGCCAACGGGGCCAGGTTGGCCTGCATCAGCGGCAGACGATCCCCATCGGCGTCATTGAGCCAAACGGCGCTGGCCCCCGCCTCCAGGCCGTAGCGCAGGCCACGGATGCCGCAGCCAGCCATCAGATCCAATACCTCCAGGGGCTGGGGCCGGCAGCGGGCCAACAGCACCCCGAGGTCGCGGGAGGGACGCGATTGCGGCCGGAAGAACCCACCGCCGAGCCGCAGGCGGGCCAGGCCTTCGCAATAGTGAAGGTCCTGCGGACGGTTTTGACCGGCACCGCCCTCTGTTTGCGCTGCCGTGTCGGCCACCCTGGAGCCCCTGCCGCGATCCGCCCCCCAGCCTGACGCCGTGGGGGCCCAGTGGGGTGAACACGGCAGCTGGCACTGGCAGGGGCACCAGTGCCACTGGCGGGTGCTGGGCCGCCGCGATCAGCCGGCCCTGGTGCTGTTGCACGGCTTCGGCGCCGCCAGCGGCCATTGGCGCCACAACGCCGCCGACCTGGCGGCAGCGGGCTGGTGCGTCTACGCCATCGACCTCGTGGGTTTCGGCGCCTCCAGTCAGCCGGCCTATCGCCGTCACCGCCCCCTCGATAACCGCCTCTGGGCCCGTCAGGTGCAGGATTTTCTGGAGCAGGTGGTGCAAGGGCCGGCGGTGCTGGTGGGCAATTCCCTCGGCAGCCTGGTGGCTGTCACCTGCGCCGTGTTTTTCCCGCGCTGGGTGCTGGCGGTGGTGGCCGCACCGCTGCCGGATCCCACCCTGCTGATGCCCATGGGGCGCCGACGCCGGCCCTGGCGGCGGCGGCTGCAGCGGCAAACGGTGCTCGTGCTCTGCCGGCTGTTGCCCCTGGAGCTGCTGGTGCCCTGCATCGCCCGCACGCCGCTGCTGGATCTGGGGCTGCGCAGCGCCTACAACAGCCGCCAACCGGTGAACCGAGAACTGCGGCGCCTGGTGGCGAGGCCCGCCCTGCGCCCCCAGGCCGCCAGGGCCCTGCGGGCCATGAGCATCGGCATGGCGCTGCGCCCGCGGGGCGCCACCGCGGCACCGCTGCTGCAGCGCATGCGTCAGCCGCTGCTGGTGCTCTGGGGCAGCCAGGATCGCCTGGTGCCGCCGTCCATCAGCCAGCGGCTCGCGCAGCACAAGCCCGATCTGGAGTTGCAGCTGCTGCCCCAGCTGGGGCACTGCCCCCACGACGAGCGGCCGGCCTTGTTCAACCGGACGCTGCTGCAGTGGCTGGAGCGCCAAGCCAGCACGTAACTTGGGGTTTCGCCGGCCGCACTCGCAACCCTGGGCATGAAGCACACCCTTTCGGTGCTGGTGGAGGACGAATCCGGGGTGCTCAGCCGCATCTCCGGGCTGTTTGCGCGGCGCGGCTTCAACATTGAAAGCCTGGCGGTGGGCCCCGCCGAACAGGCCGGTGTCTCGCGCCTGACCATGGTGGTGGAGGGGGACGACCGCACCCTCGAGCAGATGAGCAAGCAGCTCAACAAGCTGATCAATGTGTTGGAGGTCAACGACCTCACCCGCATCCCTGCCGTGGAGCGCGAACTGATGCTGCTCAAGGTGTCGGCCCCACCGGAGAACCGCGCCGCGATCCTGGATCTGGTGCAGGTGTTCCGCGCCAAGGTGGTGGATGTGGCCGACAACGCCCTCACCATCGAAGTGGTGGGGGATCCCGGCAAGCTGGTGGCCATTGAGAACGTGCTCGCCGGCTACGGCATCCTTGAGATTGCCCGCACCGGGCGCATTTCCCTGGAACGGGCCTCCGGGGTCAACACCGCCTACCTGAAGGTCACCAGCCTCGACAAGCGGGTGCCGGCCTAGTTGGCATCCTTCACCAGGGTGCCGCCCTGCAGCACGGTGGCACTGATCAGCTTGTCCCCTTGGCTGATGCGGTCGACCACCTCCATCCCCTTGGTGACGCGGCCGAAGACGGCATAGCGCCCATCCAGCTCAGGCAGCGCCTTGAGAGCGATATAGAACTGGGCACTGGCGGAATTGGGATCAGCCGAACGAGCCATGGCCACCGCCCCGCGCTGGTGCTGCAGGCGCAGGCGGCTCTGCTGCCCGGGGCCCGCCAGCACTTCGCCATAACGCGGGCTGCTGTCGCCGCTGAGGAACAGCTCCAGAGGGATCAGCCGCGGCTGGCCATTGGTGGGGTCCACATAGCTGCCGGTGCCCAGCAGATCCACGGGGGTGGCGGGGTTGGCGCTCTGGGGGTCGCCGCCCTGCACCACAAACGGGATCGGCTCACGCACCACCCGGTGAAACAGGGTGTTGTTGTAGACACCGCGGCGCACCAGATCCACGAAGTTGCCGGCGGTGAGAGGCGCGGCTGAACCATCGAGCGTGAGCTCGACGCTGCCCTTGCTGGTCTTGAGCTCCACCACGGCGGTGCCCTGCAGGCAGGGCACACCACCGCTGCCGCATCCCACCGGGGCGCTGGATCCCGTGGCGGCGCAGGCCACCGGACCCAGGGGGCTGAGCACCAGCAGCAACGCCAGCAGCAGTGGCCGCCAGACCGATGCGGAGCGCAACGATGGCATCACACTCCCTCCAGCGGCACGCCCAGGAAACGGGCTAGCTCAGCACCGCCGCGCTCCAGATCCGCCAGCGGCATCGGCTCACCGACGCGGGTGAGCGGCAGGTCACGGCGCCCCTGGATCCTGAGCGCCAAGCGGCGGCGGGGATTGAGGCCGTCGCGCACATCCACCTTCACCGCCTGGATGTCCTTGAGGGGAGTGGTCACGCTGATCAACTGACGGAAGCCACGGCGGGTCACCGTGAGGGTGCCGTCGCCCTTATCGAAACGATTGGCACCAGCGCCCACATCGATGGCAATCACCGTCCACAGGTAAGTGGCCAGCAGCGCGGCCGCCACGCCATACAGACCCATGACCAGCCCCTGGGGCACAAAACTCAGGGCCGCGGGGTGGCCGATGGGCAGCAGGTCGGTGCCGCTGTAGCTGGAGGCGCTGGTGAGCAGAAACCCCAGACCACCGGTGGAGACCACGGCCGCCACCAGCACATTGGAGAACCGACGGGAGCCCAGCACCGATTGCTCCAGCAGCGCGGCTGAGGGGCTTGAAGGGGCGGAGCTGGCGGTTGGCGCCGAGGCCATGGGGCGGGTAACCGTTGGATCCGCCATCTTGGCGCGGCCGGAGCCCAGGTCGGGCGCAGGCTGAGTACTCCTACCCAAAAACGCAATGGTGACGGGCCGTGTCAGCCCGTCAAAACCCGCCTCGCGGCGCCGGGCAACGTTGTTACCATCGCCCGGTAACCCACAGCCCGCGGGTTTCCCGCACCGCTCATTTCCCACCCATGACGATCGCTGTAGGGCGCGCGCCGCAGCGGGGATGGTTCGACATCCTCGATGACTGGCTCAAGCGCGACCGCTTCGTTTTTGTCGGGTGGTCGGGTCTGCTCCTGTTCCCCACCGCCTATCTGGCGCTGGGCGGCTGGCTGACCGGCACCACCTTTGTCACCTCCTGGTACACCCACGGCATTGCCAGCTCCTACCTGGAGGGCTGCAACTTCCTCACCGCTGCGGTGAGCAGCCCGGCCGATGCCATGGGCCACTCCCTCCTGCTGCTCTGGGGCCCTGAGGCCCAGGGTGACTTCGTGCGCTGGTGTCAGCTAGGCGGCCTGTGGCCCTTCGTGGCCCTGCACGGCGCCTTCTCCCTGATCGGCTTCATGCTGCGTCAGTTCGAGATTGCCCGTCTGGTGGGCATTCGCCCCTACAACGCCATCGCCTTCTCCGGCCCGATCGCGGTGTTCGTCAGTGTCTTCCTGATGTACCCCCTGGGTCAGAGCAGCTGGTTCTTCGCGCCCAGCTTCGGTGTGGCCGCGATCTTCCGCTTCCTGCTGTTCCTGCAGGGCTTCCACAACTGGACCCTGAACCCGTTCCACATGATGGGCGTGGCCGGCATCCTCGGCGGTGCTCTGCTGTGCGCCATCCACGGCGCCACGGTGGAGAACACCCTGTTTGAGGACTCCGAGCAGGCGAACACCTTCAAGGCGTTCGAGCCCACCCAGGAAGAAGAGACCTATTCGATGGTCACCGCCAACCGCTTCTGGAGCCAGATCTTCGGGATCGCGTTTTCCAACAAGCGCTGGCTGCACTTCTTCATGCTGTTCGTGCCGGTGATGGGTCTGTGGACCAGCAGCATCGGCATCATCGGCCTGGCCCTCAACCTGCGTGCCTACGACTTCGTGTCGCA
>JBEIQU010000256.1:0-2695 GCA_040376355.1 Prochloraceae cyanobacterium
CCTTCCTCCCCTCCCCATCCAACGCCGCATCGCCGGCATCCTCTCCGCCTACGACGACCTGATCGAGAACAGCCAGCGGCGCATCAAGATCCTGGAGGAGATGGCCCGTCGGCTCTACCGCGAGTGGTTTGTCTACTTCCGCTTCCCCGGCCATGAGGACTGCCGGTTTGTGGAGTCGCCGCTGGGGGAGATTCCGGAGGGTTGGGAGGTCGGGCGCCTGGATCAAGTCCTTGTTCTTCAGCGTGGCTTCGATTTGCCTAAGTCAGACAGAGTCGATGGATCAGTGCCGATTTATGCGGCAACCGGCGTGACCGGATTTCATGACACGGCGAAAGTCGGGCCCCCTGGCGTCGTCACGGGCCGATCTGGATCGATCGGCGAGGTTCTTTATGTCCAGGAAGACTTCTGGCCTTTAAATACGGCACTCTGGGTCAAGGATTTCCCGCGGTCTGAGCCCCTTTATGCGTACTATCTTCTCTCCTCACTCGACCTGAAGCAGTTCAATTCAGGCGCTGCCGTACCCACTCTTAATCGCAATGATATTCATGGGATTCAGGTCTTGATACCTTCCCAAGACCTCCAGCAACACTTTCAATACGTTGCAGGCTCATTGCTATCGCAAGTACGAGCTCACAGCCTGCAAATCAATAATCTCCACCGCACCCGGGACTTGCTCCTGCCCCGCCTACTTTCCGGTCAGATCGATGTGGAGGCCCTCCCAGAGCCTGCCCTTTACGAACCATGACCAGCCCTCCACCCCTCAGCAAGCTCGAACGGGTTCCGCTTCGGGAGGCATGGAAACACGAAGCCAGTGATTTCACGCCCTGGCTCGCCGAGGACGACAACCTCGACTCCTTGGCGGATGCCCTAGGCATCAGCGAACTTGAGCTGGTTGCCACCGAGCACTGGGTCGGAGACTTCAAGCTCGACATGCTCTGCACCGATGGCGACCAGCAGGTGGTGATCGAAAACCAGTTGGAGGAGACTGATCACAAGCACCTGGGTCAGATCCTGGCCTATGCCGCAGGTGTCGACGCTCGCAAGGTGATCTGGGTGGCCGAATCGTTCCGGCCTGAGCATCTCGCGGCCTTGCAATACCTGAACGTCAACACCATCGATGAGCTCAGCTTTTTTGCGGTGCAGATCGAGCTGTGGCGGATCGGCGACTCACCGCTGGCGCCAAAGTTCGAGGTGGTGGCTAAGCCGAACGACTGGGCCAGGGCCAGCCGAGAGCAGGCGCGCGCTGCCTCCACGGGTTCGCCCACCAAGCAGCTGCAGTTCAGGTTCTGGACAGCCCTGGTGGAGCACCTGGCCAAAGAAGCTCCCCAGATCCGTCCCGCGAAACCAGGCCCCTATCACTGGTTGCTTATCTCCATCGGTCGCACCGGTTTCCAGCTCAATTGCACGGCCAATACTCGGGAGGAACGGCTGAGTGTGGAACTCTTCCTCCCCAGTGGTGATGCCAAGACTCATTTCGCCAATCTCTTGCTTCAGAAAGAAAAGATCGAATCCATGCTCGGATTTCCGCTGGACTGGCAGGAGCTGCCCACCAAGACAGCGTGTCGGATTGCCTCTTGGTACAACGACGCTTCGATTGAAGACGAGAGTCTCTGGGAGGAGTACCACGCCTGGCTTGTGCAGCGCCTGGTGGCGATGGAGCGGGTGCTCCGCCCGGTGGTACGGGCCCTGCCATGACTGACATCGTTCCCCTGCCCTCGGATTACGGCCCCTGGCTCGCCGAGCTCAAGGCCCGCATCCACGCGGCCCAGCAGCGGGCGGCCCGCAGCGTGAACAGTGAGCTGGTGCTGCTCTATTGGCAGATCGGCCGAGGCATCTTGGAGCGTCAGGGCCGGGAAGGCTGGGGCGCCAAGGTGATCGAGCGGCTAGCGCAGGACCTGCGCAATGCCTTTCCCGCCATGAAGGGCTTCTCGCCCCGCAACCTCAAATACATGCGGGCTTTTGCCCAGGCCTGGCCCGATCCTGACTTTGTGCAAGGGGTGCTTGCACAATTGCCCTGGTATCACCAGCTCACTCTTCTCGACAAGCTGCGCACCGCCGAGGAACGCCGTTGGTACGCCGCCAAGGCGATCGAGCACAACTGGTCGCGCAGTGTGCTCGTGATGCAGATCGAGACCCGGCTTCTGGAAAGGTCCGGACAGGCCATTACTAATTTCGCTGACCGGTTACCAGCACCGCTATCCGATCTGGCCCGGGAATCGCTGAAGGATCCCTACCGGCTCGACTTTCTCGGGCTTGGCGAGGAAGCGCAGGAACGGGCTATCGAAGACGCCCTCGTGCAGCACATCACCCGCTTCCTGTTGGAACTGGGGGCCGGCTTTGCCTATGTGGGCCGCCAGGTGCCGCTGGGCGTTGCTGAATACCAGCTCACCGAATCCCTTCCAACTCACCTGCAATCCAGCCTCCCCAGCATCGAGGCCATTGAGCAGGCCCTCGCCGATCCCACCGCAGGCGTCCCGATGCCATGACCCCCAATCCCTACAACGAAGACCGCTTGGTGGAACAGCCCGCCCTGGCCCTGCTGGCCGAGCTGGGCTGGCAGATCGCCTGCGGGTTGGAAGAAACCTTTGCGCCGGAGGGCGGCAGCCTTGGCCGCCGCGACCGCTCCGAGGTGGTGTTGCTGCCGCGCCTGCGGGCCGCCCTGCAACGCCTTAACCCTGACCAACCGCCGGAGGCG
>JBEIQU010000193.1:0-3906 GCA_040376355.1 Prochloraceae cyanobacterium
GTGTACTCATGGGCGCACCACACCCGGGTGGCCGCCGGCAGCTGGGCCAGCAGACCCAGGGAGTGATGCATCTGCTCCGGCGTGCCCTCAAACAGCCGCCCGCAGCCGCCGGCGAACAGGGTGTCGCCGCAGAACAGTTCACCGCCGCCCTCCCCCTGGGGCGGCAGGTAGAAGGCGATGTGGTGGGCCGTGTGCCCCGGCACCTCCAGCACCTCCACGGACCGCCCCAGCACGGTGAGCCGGTCGCCACCGGCCACCCCCTGGGTCTGATGGGGGATGCGCGCCCGATCGGCGGCACTGGCGATCACCTGGGCCCCGGGCCAGCGGGCCAGCAGGTCCGGCGCGCCGCCGATGTGGTCGTGGTGGTGGTGGGTGTGCAGGATCGCCGTGAGCTCCAGGCCCCGCTGCTCCAGCCACGCCGCCACCGGCTCCGCCACGGCGGGATCCACCACCGCCGCCGGTCCGGGGCCATCGCCATGCAGCACGAACACGTAGTTGTCGTTGAGCACCGGGATCAGCGACACCCGCTCAGCGGCTCGGGTGGGGGCCTCTTGCATCGTTAAAGTCCCGGTTCAGGCTTTGCTCCATGATCACCGTCGCGCTGGCCAAGGGAGCCCTGCTCAAGGACTCGGTGGCCCGTTTCGCGGCCGCCGGCCTCGACTTTGCCGCCGTGCTCGAGCCGGGCAACCGCCTGCTGATGGTGCCGAGCGTGTGTGGCCGGGCCCGGGCGTTGCTGGTGCGTAACGCTGATGTGCCGGTGTACGTGGCCTATGGCCAGGCCCAGCTCGGGGTGGTGGGCTACGACGTGCTGCGGGAGCACCAGCTGCCGGTGGCTCAGCTGGTGGACCTGGGCTTCGGCGGTTGCCGCATGAGCGTGGCCGTGAAGGCCAGCAGCCCCTACCGCCGCGCCGCCGACCTGCCCGCCCACTGCCGCATCGCCAGTAAGTTCACCCGCTGCGCCCAGGACTACTTCGCCGCCCTCGACCTGCCGGTGGAGTTGATCCACCTGGCGGGCTCCGTGGAGCTGGGGCCGATCACCGGCATGAGTGAAGCGATCGTGGATCTGGTGGCCACCGGCCGCACCCTGCAGGAGAACGGCCTGATCGCCATCGAAGACCTGTTCCACTCCACCGCGCGCCTCGTGGGCCATCCGCTCTCGCTGCGCCTGGATGGCGGCGAGCTGCAGGGGATCGTCGACCAGATCGCCACCGCCGGGGCACCAGCCGGGGCACCAGCCGGCGCCGTGACCGCCTGATGGCGAACCGCGACCGGCAACGGCTGCTGCGGCTGCTCCCCTATCTCGGCCGCGACCGCCGGCGGTTGCTGCTCACCCTGGTGCTGCTGATTCCCGTGGCCGGGGCGGCGGCGGTGCAACCGCTGCTGGTGGGTCAGGCCATTTCGGCCCTGCGCCATGAGCCGGTGCTGGGCTGGCTGCAGCCCATGCCCCTCGACCAGCAGCTGCGCACCCTGGTGGGGCTGCTGTTGGTGGCGGTGTTGGTGCGCCTGGGTCTGCAGGGCGTGCAGAGTTTCAACGTGCAGGCGGTGGGCCAACGCCTCACCGCCCGCATCCGCAACGACCTCTTCGCCCACGCCCTCGACCTCTCGCTGCGCTTCCACGACCGCACCCCCGTGGGCAAGCTGCTCACCCGGCTCACCAGCGATGTGGATGCCCTGGCGGAGGTGTTCGGCAGCGGTGCCGTGGGCCTGCTGGCCGACTTGGTGACCCTGCTGGTGATCGCCACCACCATGGTGGCGATCGAACCGCGGCTGGGCCTGCTGCTGCTGGCCATCCAGCTGCCGGTCACGCTCTCGATGTTGTGGCTGCAGCGGCGCTACCGCAAGGCCAACTACCGCGTGCGGGAGGAGCTGGGCCAGCTCAACGCCGACCTGCAGGAAAACCTGCAGGGGCTCGAAGTGGTGCAGATGTTCCGGCGGGAGGGGTACAACTCCCGCCGTTTCGCTCGCACCACCGAGGCCTACCGCCAGGCGGTGAACGGCACGATCTTCTACGACTCCGCCATCTCCGCCCTGATTGAGTGGGTGTCGCTGGCGGCCATTGCCCTGGTGCTGGCCCTGGGGGGCTGGATGGTGACCGCGGGCGCCATGGGGCTCGGCACCCTCACCACCTTCATCCTCTACTCCCAACGCTTGTTTGATCCCCTGCGTCAGCTGGCGGAGCGCTTCACCCAGATCCAGGGGGGCCTCACCGCCGTGGAGCGCATCGGCGAACTGCTGGAGGAGCCGATCGAGATCCAGGAGCTTCCCCTGGAGCAACGTTCCGCCGCGGCCCAGCGCAGCGGCGGCCAGCGCAGCAGCGCCGGTGAGGTGATCTTCGAGAACGTCTCCTTCGCCTACCGCAGCGACGATCCGATCCTCACCGACCTCTCCTTCCATATCGCTCCTGGTGAGCACGTGGCCCTGGTGGGGCCCACCGGTTCCGGCAAGAGCACGGTGATCCGCTTGCTGTGCCGCCTTTACGAACCCCAGCGGGGCCGCATCCTGCTGGATGGTGTCGACATCCGCGAGCTGCCGATCCCCACCCTGCGCCAACGGCTGGGGGTGGTGCTGCAGGACACGTTCCTGTTCAGCGGCAACGTGGCCGACAACCTGCGCCTCGATGCCCGCATCAGCGATCCGGAGCTGGAGCGGCTCTGCGACGAGCTGGGCCTACAACCGTTGCTGGGTCGTCTGCCCCAGGGCCTGGCCACGCCGTTGCGCGAACGCGGCGGCAACCTCTCTTCCGGCGAACGGCAACTGCTGGCGGTGGCGCGGGTGGCGATCCGCAACCCCTCGGTGCTGGTGATGGATGAGGCCACCGCCTTCCTCGACCCCTCCACCGAAGCCACCCTGCAGCGCGACCTCGACCGGTTGCTCAACGGCCGCACCGCCATCGTGATTGCCCACCGCCTGGCCACCGTGGAGGCGGCCGATCGCATCCTGGTGCTGCAGCGGGGCCGTCTGATCGAGCAGGGCAGCCACACCGCCCTGCGGGCGGCCGGTGGCCTCTACGCGCAGCTGGCCGAGCTCCAGGAGCGTGGGCTGGCCAAGCTCTGAGCCCTGAGCCAGTCGTCGATCAGGGCGGCCAGCTGCTGCGGTGCACTGCGCATCGGCAGGTGCCCTTCCCCCTCCAGCTGCTCGAAGCGGTGCTGGGGGCTGTAGCCCGCCAGGTGGCGCACGTAGCGCGGTTCCATCACCGTGTCGCGGCTGCCGGCCACCCACAGGCTCGGCACCGTGAGCTGGGCGGTGAGCCCGGGCAGTTGGCGCACCGCTCCCCGTTGCATGCTGCAGGCCAGCAGTCCCCTGGCGGCGCGTAGCTCCGCCACCAGCGGGCTGCGGATCGCTTCCGTGCCCGGTAGCTCCGCCAGCCAGCCTGGCCGCCAGCGCAGAAATCCGGCGCCGCCGCGGCGCACCATGCGGAAGGGCCGCGGCTGGTACACGCCACCACCGGCGGCCACCTGCACCACCCCCAACAGCTGCTCCCCCAGCAGCGGTGCGGCATGCAGCACCAGGCTGCCCCCCAGGGAATGGCCGATCAGCACCAGCGGCCGGCCCTGGGCGCGCTCCCGGCTGGCCTCCGCGAGCCAGCGCCCGTAGCTCGCCAGGTTGGGCTGCAGCCCCCGCGGCCGCGGCGATCCCCCGAAGCCCGGCAGGTTGGGGGCCCATACCTCCCAGCTCGGCTGCAGCTGCTCGATCAGCGGTTGCCACAGCCGGCCGGAGAGCATCCAGCCGTGCACACACACCAGCAGGGGGGAGGGGCTCAGAACCTTCCGGTGTAGGAACGGTCTCTAGCCTGCCCCAGCTCCGGCCGCCGTGGGTCAGGATCGTGCCAATGCTTAGCTCAGCCACCACGGAGCTCGAGGGCCTCTACGGGGCAGAGCATCGCCTGTGCCCCACGGCCAATCCCCA
>JBEIQU010000109.1:0-5732 GCA_040376355.1 Prochloraceae cyanobacterium
CTCTACATGGAGAAGTTCATCGACCGGCCCCGGCACGTGGAGGTGCAGGTGCTGGCCGATCGCCACGGCAACGTGGTGCACGTGGGCGAGCGCGACTGCTCCATCCAACGGCGTCACCAAAAACTGCTGGAGGAGGCCCCCAGCGTGGCGATCAATGCCGACCTGCGCCGGCAGATGGGGGATGCGGCCGTGGCCGCTGCCCGCACCATTGGCTACGAGGGGGCCGGCACCGTGGAGTTCCTGGTGGATCGCACCGGCAACTTCTATTTCATGGAGATGAACACCCGCATCCAGGTGGAGCACCCGGTCACCGAGATGGTGACGGGCGTCGACCTGATCGCCGAGCAGCTGCGCATCGCCGGCGGCGAGCCCATCTCCGTGACCCAGGAGCAGATCAAGCTCACCGGCCATGCGATCGAAGTGCGCATCAACGCCGAGGATCCGCGCCAAAACTTCCGCCCCGCCCCCGGCAAGATCACCGGTTGGCTGCCCCCCGGCGGCCCCGGGGTGCGCTTCGACAGCCACGTCTACACGGGCTACGAGATCCCCCCCTTCTACGACTCGCTGATCGGCAAGTTGATCGTCTGGGGCACCGACCGCGACCACGCCCTCAAGCGCCTGCGCCGGGCCCTATCGGAATGTGCCGTTACTGGCATCCCCACCACGATCGATTTCCACCTGCAACTGCTGGACCGACCCGAGTTCATCGCGGGCGACGTGCACACCAAGTTTGTGGAACAGGAGATGCTGCCCCCCAGCTGAAGCCCTTCAGGCCGGCAGCACGCTCAGCCGCAGCAGCACCTGGCTGAGCAGCCCCTGCTGACCCACCAGCAGTTCCCGCAACAGACTCACCAGCCCTACCCAGATCACCGGTGTGACATCCACACCCCCGATCGGAGCCACCAGCCGGCGCGTGAGCGCCAGCAAGGGCTCGGTGGGAGCACCCACCAGCCGCCAGACCCCCTGGCGCAGATCCACCTGGGGGTACCAGGTGAGCACGATGCGAAACAGAAACAGCAGGGTCCAGGCCGCCAGGGCCAGCCCCAGCAGCAGATGCAGCGGCGGCAACAGTTGCCGCAACAGCGCCAGCGCCTCCGGCGACAGGGCGGCTGCGCTGTCCGGTCCCGTCACAAAGCTCTAAGCAGCGATGATCCGATCGTAGGAAGTCGCCTTCACTGCCTAGGATCCCGAGCGGATTCGTCATCGCCATGACCCCCTCCCTCGCCAACTTCCTGAGCAGCCTCGTGTGGGGCGCGGTGATCGTGGTCATCCCCATCACCGCTGCCGTGATCCTGATCAGCCAGAACGACCGGGTCGACCGCAAGCTCTGATCAGCCATCGACGGCCGGCCTAAAGTGGCTGAAACACCGGCCTGAAAAGGCGTTCGATCCGTGGTTAACGCCAGCCTGAACTGGGCCAGCATCGTGGGGATCGTGCTGGCCGTTGGCGGCGCGCTGCTCTACTTCATGCGCAGCTTCAAGCCGGCCCTCGCCCGGGATTACGACGTCTTCTTCGCCGCCGTGGGCCTGCTCTGCGGCGGCATTCTGTTTTTCCAGGGCTGGCGCCTCGATCCGATCCTGCAGTTCGGCCAGTTCCTGCTGGCGGGCACCACGGTGTTCTTCGCCTACGAGAGCGTGCGGCTGCGTGGTGTGACCACCGAGCAGGCCCGGCGCTCCTCCTATTTCGACGACGACGAGCCCCCCGCCCGGCCGCGCATGGGCGGCGGCCGTGATTGGGGCGACGACGTGGATCGCTTCGACGAACCCCAGCCCCTGCGCCGGCGCATCCGGTCCCGCGAGGAGGGCTATGGCCCCAGCGAGGACGAGGATTTCTATCGCCCCCGCCGGCCGGCCGCGCGAGCCGCCATCCCCGAACGGGCCGCCTCCCGCGACGACTGGGATCCCCAGCGCAAGGGCGGTGAGCGGGGTCCCGATCGCATCACTGAGCGCAGCCCAGATCGCAGCCCAGAGCGGGGTCCTGAGCGCGGCGGCGCCCCCACGGGTAACCGCTACCGGGCGGGTGGCCCCGCCGCCGGTGGCAGCCAAGACTTCGGCGCCCGCCGCCAGGGCCGCGAAGAACAGCGCCGCGGCAGCCGCCCCGGGGCCCCGCCGGAAGGGATGCCGCGCTCCAGCCGTCGCCCACCCGCCCCGGGCATCGACCCGATCGCAGCCGCGGGGAACGCCGGCGTACCCCAGGGTTCCCCCTACCGCCCCAGCGGGGCTGCAGCCCCCGCGGCTGAGGCCGACAACGCCGTGAGTGATGCCGAATTCCGGCCCGTGCCCCCCGCACCCCGCAGCGATGGGCCCACGCCGCGGGATAACAGCTCGCGCTTCGACGACTGATCCGCCCCCTCAGCCTGCTGCTGTTGGCCGCAGGCCTGGGGGGCTGTGCCCTGGTGCCCTGGCGTCGCCAACCGGCCCCGCCCCTGGGGCTGGGCGGTGAAACCCGCCAACAGCCGGCCCTCAGCGGCGATGGCCGCCTGCTGGCCTCCTTGGTGGAGCGGGGCGGCCGCACCACCGTGTTGCTGCAGGAGCGGCGCAGCGGCCGGGTGCTGCCCCTGCGCCATCTCCGCGACCACCAACCCCACAGCTCCCCGGCCCTGAGCTGGAACGGCCGCTACGTGGCGCTGCTGGTGCAGCAGGGGGGCCGGCGGCAGGCGGTGATCGAAGACCGGACCACCGGCCGGCTGCAACCGCTGTTTCTGCCGATGGGGCTAGAGCCCCGGCGCCTCAGCCTGGCGCCGGACGGCCAGCGCCTGGCCCTGGAGGTCATCGCCGGCGGCAGCCAACGGGTCGAACTGTTTGACCTGAGCGGCCTGCTGGAGCCCGACCTGGCTCCGGGCCAGCGCCAGAGCGGCGGCGGGGCGCCGCTGCAACCATGAGCGCCCGATGAGCCCCCGCCGCTGGCATCCTTCCCTGACGGCCTGGGGCATCGGGCTGGCCCTGCTGCTGCAGGGGTGTCAGGGGAGTCTGCGCCCCCTGCCGGGCCTCAACCAACAACTGGCCCGCCTGGGCAGCGGCCAGAGCCCCAGCCTGGGCACGGGCTGGCTGGCGCTGATCGCGAGCCGCGAGGGGGGGCGCCCCCAGGTGCAACTGATCGACAGCCAACGGCAACTGCCGGTGCCCCTGCCGGGGCTGAACCGGGCCGACAGCCTGCCGATCCAGGTGAGCGTTGATGCCCGGGGCGAGCACCTGGCGGTGGTGCGTCAGCGCGACGACCGCACCGAGCTGGTGCTCTACCGGCGCTCCCTAATGGCCGTGCAGCCCATCGCCATCGACCCGGCGGGGGTGCCACGCCAGGTGAGCCTCAGCGCCGATGGGCGGGTGCTGGCGGTGGAGGTCAGCCGCGGTGGCTTGTGGCAGATCGATCTCCTGGAGCTGCCCTAGGGGCGTTGGGCCAGCTCAGCCCACGAAACCGGCCCAGCGCAGGAAGGTGGTGCCACTGATGGCCTCCACCACCAGAATCGCCACGAAGCCCACCATGGCGAAGCGGCCGTTCACCCGCTCGGCATAGGCGCTCCAGCCGAAGGCCGGTTCATCGCCGGTGGTGGCACTGGTGGCGGGCGTCGTCGGTGGGGTGGTGGACATCGCGGCGTCAGGCTCCGGCGTTGAAGGTATAGCTGGCGGCGGGTTGCAGCTTCCAGCCACCCTGCCCGTCCAGTTCGAGCACGGTGTCGTGGAAGGCCTTGAGGGTGGGGCGGTGGCCCACGCTCACAAAGGCCATTTCCCGCTGCACCAGCAACTGATAGAGGTGCTTCTCCGTGCCCACATCCAGGGCGCTGGTGGCCTCATCCAACACCACAAACCGCGGCGAGTTGAGCAGCAGGCGAGCGAAGGCCAACCGCTGTTGTTCCCCGAGGGACAACAACCGCGGCCAGTCCTGCTTGATATCGAAATCCGGGTAGCGCTGCACCAGCTCGCTGAGGCGCACCTCCTCCAGCACACTGCGCAGGTGCTGATCGCTGAAACGCTGCGGGTCGAGGGGGTAGCAGAGCTGCTCCCGCAGGCTGCCCAGGATCATGTAGGGCTTTTGGGGGATGAACAGCAGCTCGCTCTGGGGCGGGCGCTGCACCACCCCGGCGGCGGCAGGCCAGAGGCCGCTCACCAGGCGCAGGAAAGAGGTTTTACCGCAGCCACTGGGACCCACCACCAGCACCCGTTGATGGGGTGCCACCTCGAGGCTGAGGTCGTGGATCAGCCGCCGGCCGCTCTGGGGGGGCACCAGATCCACATGGCTCACCAGCAGCGCGTTGGACGGCCCCTCGGCGACGGCGGCCGCCTGCAGGGCAGCGGCATCGTGTTGGCCGATGGCATCCACCTTGCCCTGGAAGCTCTCCAGGCGGCTGATGGAGGCGGAGAACGCCGCCAGGCGATCGATGTTGTTGACGATGTAGCTCACCGAGAACAACACCTGAGAGAAGGCGATGCTGGCCTGACCAAACACGCCGAAATCCACTCCCTTGGCGAAGTAGATCGGCGCGATCACCAACCAGGGCAGGAAACGGGAGAAGTAGTCATAGGAGCGCTGAATCACGCTGATCAGCGCTTCCCACACGATCAGCTTGTTGTAGTTGCGGATCGCGCCCCCGAGACGCCGCTCGGCCTCGCGTCCCTCCTGTTGCTCTCCCCGATAGAAGGCAATCGATTCAGCGTTGTCGCGGATGTGGACCAGGCCGTAGCGGAAGTCGGCCTCCAGGCGCAGTTGGTCGTAGTTGAGGGCCACCAGCTTGCGGCTGGCGAACACGATGACCGCAGTGCCAGCCACCGAATAGATCAACAGCCACAAAGCAAGCTTGGTGCTGATGCTCCACAGCACCAGAATGAAGCTCACGAAGGTGAGCAGGGCCGAGACAATCTCAACGCTGACGCTGAGGCTGGTGGTGGTGAAGCTGGCAGTATCCTGGGAGATCCGCTGGTCCGGATTGTCGATCTCCTCGGCGCTTTCGTCGTTGGGGTTGAGAACGTAATAGGCGCGATTGTCGAGGTAGCGGTTCAGCAGACGACCGCTCAACCATTCGCGCCACAACAGACCCAGCTTGGGGATCAGGTAGCTCTGCAGGGCACGGATCGGTAGTGCCAGCACCAGGCAGAAGGCATAGATCGCCACCACCTGCCAGAACTCGTCAGCCTGGTAGGCCACCAGGGTGTTGTCGACATTGCGGGCGATGTAGCTGATGCCCACGTTGATGCCGTTGATCACGAGGATCAGCAGCGTGATCACCCCCATTAGCACCCAGGGCAACCAACGGCCCTGGCGCAACTTGCTGCGCAGGGCGCCGAAGCAACCCAGACCCAGGGCGAACAGCACCATCAGCACCACCCCCACGGGGCTGCCCCAGATGGCGGCCACCTGCTGGGGCACCCCCGGCAGGAAGCGCGCCTGCAGCGCCGGAATCAGCGACCCACTCAGGGCCACCACCACCGTGAGCAGCAGCAGGGTGCTACCCACCACCACCGCCAGCAACGCCACGATCAGCAGCAGAAACTGCCAACCGCTGGTGTCCTCAACCGGCAGGAAGTAGGGCTGCGCCAGGCGCCTCAGCTTGCCGAGCTGACTGCGGAAGGCCTGCAGGGGGTTCATGGCGGCATTCAGATGCCGTCATTGTGGCCGTTTAGCCGGGCGGCCAGGCCAGGGGACGGCCGCCGATCACATGCACGTGCAGGTGAAACACCGTCTGACCGGCGTCGGCACCGCTGTTGATCACCGTGCGAAACGCCGTCAGGCCCTGCTCA
>JBEIQU010000252.1:0-2762 GCA_040376355.1 Prochloraceae cyanobacterium
GGATGACAACCCCACCGGAGCCAACGGCGCTGGAGACGGAGCTGATGGCGCAGGGATGGCAACCCCCCACTTGGGAACGCTGGCAAGAACACCTGGAGCTGACCCTGAGCCGCGAGCTGCTGGAGCGCTGGCTGGCCCCCAAGGCCCCCTACCGGCGGCAACTGGCCAACCTGCTAACCAACAGCCAGATCCAGCAGCTGCAAGAGCAGCTGCAACCCCTCTGCGGGCTGCCCCTGCCCCAACGGCTCGACCATGCCCTGCTGGTGAGTCGACGGCCCACCCCCGAACAGCAAAAAAAAGCCCCGGCTAAGCCGGGGCCAGAGCCTTGAGCCCAGGGGCTCACCACAGACCGCGCACGGCAGGGGCGGCCTTGGCCGGAGCCGGAGCTTCAGCGGTGTAGGCCTGGATGCAGGCGGGGGTGTTCATGTACCAGCTCAGCAGCGAGGTGGAGCGCTGGCTGTTGGAGGCATCGCTCGCATCGCACACCTTCATGGCACCCTGCAGGCGCTGGTCGGTGGGCAGCTTGGACATCATCCCGTAGCTCGACAGCTTGCCGTCGGCGGAATCCAGGATGATGGCGCCGCGCACAGCCTGGAGGCTGTTCTGCTGGCTGTAGAAGGGGGTGTAGTTGTTCTGTTGGATGCTCTCCTTCAGGAACTGTTCACCCTTCGGGGAATAGAGGAAACGGGCCACAGCGGCCACGTCCACGTCGTATTCCTTCTGCAGACCAGCCTGCAGCTCATCGCGGGACCAGCCGGAGAGATCCTTCAGGTCAGCGGGAACGTGGTTGTCGATCACAGCCGTGCCACCCAGGGGCAGCAGGGTGTTGGAGCGCACCGCACCATTGCTCACCGTGCGCGCGGTCTGCGTGGGCAGCGACGGATTGATGAAGGTGGGGGAACCGAAGGTGACGCCACCGTTCAGTTGAATGAAACCAGGGGACTGGGGGATGGCCTGGGCGGAGAGGCCAGCCAGCAGAAGGCCGGCACCAGCCAAGGGGAGAAGAGCCTTGCGCATGGTTGTGCAGAGGACGACCTTCCCGGTATGGCGATGCCAACGGTTCAGGCAGAGCCAACTGCAGGTTGTTTTAAGAATCAACCGCGGCGGCCCGCACCCCTGAGTTCGAGCGTCCGCCAGCCTTGAGGACACTGCAACTGATCGCCACGGCGACTGAGCCGACCGGGGGAACCCTCACCGCTACAGGCCACTCCGCGGGGGACACCGTCCTCCGCCTGCACCCAAGCTCCATAGCGCTCGCTGCCGTCGCGCGGGATCAACAGCAGCTGCACCTGCTGCGGCGCCTCCGTGATGCGAGCCTCCATGTCCTCCGGCGCCTCCAGGCCCAGCACATCGAGATAGCCGCTGAATCCGCCCCAGAAATAACGGGTGATCTCACCACCCACAAAACGCCCCAGCACGTCGGATGCGCGGGCCCGCGCATCCTGCTGCGACTCCTGGCTGGCCAGATCCGCCAGCACCCGATCGGTGGCCGCCCCCGTGCGGGTGGCCAGCGGTGGTGCCAAGGGAAGCTGCACCAATCCCGCCAACCCCAACAACCCCAGCACGGACACCACGCTCAGACGCAGCGCGCTCGGCATCGATCAAAGCGGCGAAGGGCGGGCGGACGCTAGGCCCAGATGCCCTGGTCGACAGCGTCCCCCACCACGGCGCAGCACCAACCGTGATCCAGGCGCAGACAACAACACGGCCGCCACCCCTGCTGCAGGTGCAGCAGCTCGGCACGGTTGTCATCCCAAAGCCATTGGCGCAGATCCTGAGCAATGCTCCCCTGCTGCCACTTGATCGCGGCCTCCTTGCGCACCCAGCTGGCCAGCACCGCCCGCCGAAGGGGCTCCGCCGGCAGTCGCTGCAGCTGCTGCCATTCAGCGGCGGGGAAGAAGCGGCGGGCCACCGCCTCCGCCAGCAGCGGCCGGGCCGCCCACTCCAGATCCACACCAATGGGCCAGGGCGACCAGGCCAGCAGCAGCTGGCCTCGGCTGTGGCTGAGGCTCACATGGCCATAGCCCGCCGCCAGCCGGGGCGGCTGCGCCGGAGGGCTGTGCAAAGGCACCTCCAAGGGAGGTTGCCGCAGCACGGTGGCGAGGCGCCGCCGCAGCTGACTGCGGCTGCTGCTGTAGCGCTGCCGCAGGGAGAACGGCAGGTTGGCGCACCAGCGTTGCTCCTGCTCCGTCAGCAACGGGTGACTCTCCTCCTGCAGGGGCTGCAACCACAGTTGCGGCCGCATCGGTAGCGCAGGCACCGCCGCAGCGCCGGGTCCCACCCTTAGGCTCCGGCCCGTGCGTTCACCCACGGCATCCCCGTTCCATGGCCCTGCAGATCGGCGACATTGCCCCGGATTTCAGCCTCCCCGATCAAAACGGCACCCCCGTCAGCCTCAGCAGCTTTAAAGGCCAGCGTGTGGTGATCTACTTCTATCCCAAGGACGACACCCCGGGTTGCACCAAGGAAGCCTGCAATTTCCGTGACCAGTGGAGCCGTTTTGAGCAGCACGGCATCGCTGTGCTGGGCATCAGCAAGGACGGCGCCGGCAGCCACGCCAAGTTCATCGCCAAGTACGACCTGCCCTTCACCCTGCTCACCGACGCCGAGCCCTGCCCCGTGGCGGAGAGCTACGGCAGCTACGGCCTCAAGAAATTCATGGGCCGTGAATACATGGGCATGATGCGCCACACCTTTGTGGTGGATGGCGAGGGCCGCATCGAACGGGCCTACCTGAAGGTGAAGGCCGAAACCATGGCGGA
>JBEIQU010000073.1:0-7611 GCA_040376355.1 Prochloraceae cyanobacterium
CGTGGCCGTGGAGGTGCAGGGGGAGGCGCTGCTGTTCGAGCAGCGCGACCCAGCCCGTCTGCCGGTGCTGGCCTAGGCCAGCAGCCCGTCGATCCGCTGGGCCAGCGCCAGATCGAAACTGGAGAGGCCAGCGGTGTCATGGGTGGTGAGCTCAATCACCACCCGGTTCCACACGTTGCTCCATTCCGGATGGTGGCCCATCGCCTCGGCGACCAGGGCCACCTTCGCCATGAAACCAAACGCCTCCACAAAGTCGACGAAGCGCAGCTCACGGCGCAGCTTCTCGCCGTTGAGCTGCCAGTGGGGCAGCAGCTGCGGCAGGGCGGCCCGTTGCTCAGCGGTGAGGGGGATGGCGGCCATGGCAATGCAACGGTGCCCGCAGCTTGGCTCAACCGAAGCGGTAATGCTTGCGCACCGCGGCGCGCACCTCCCACTGGCAGCTGAGGCCCGCGGCAAACTCCACCAGATCACCGGCCCCGAACCGCACCGGCTCGCCGCCGTCGGGGGTCACGGTCACCGCCCCCTCCAGCAGCAGGCACGTTTCCCGCTCGTCGTAGGTCCAGGGAAAGGTGCTGACGCCGCAGCTCCAGATCGGCCAGTCGCTGACCCCCAGCTGGGCCAGCTGCTCCGCCGAGGGGTTGGGGGTGACGCGAATCGGATCAGCCATGCAAACGCACGGGGGCACTGCGGATCGATCCTGGCCTACTCCCCCAGCAGATGCAGGCTCAACTGGCGCCGCTGCCCTCGTGCGCGGTGCTCCCACAGGTACACCGCCTGCCAGGTGCCCAGCACCAGCCGGCCCTGATCAAAGGAGAGCCCGAGGCTGGTGGTGGTGAGGGCCGTGCGGATATGGGCGGGCATATCGTCGGGGCCTTCGTCGTCATGGGCGTACGGCTGCGACAGCCCCTCCTGCGGCACCAGGGCCCGCAGGTAGGTGGTGAGGTCGTGCAGCACCCGCGGGTCGGCGTTCTCGTTCACGGTGAGAGAACAGCTGGTGTGGAGCACCACCAGCTGCAGCAGGCCGCGCTGCAGCCCACTGGCCCGCAGTTCCGCCTGCAGCAGCGCGGTGAGATTGGTGAAGCCCTCGCCGTCGGTGGTCACCGCCAGGCGGCGCAGGTCCTGTCGGAGCATGAAAAGCCCGGGCAACCCCCTTAGCTTGGCGGGATGACGCGCACCCCGTCCATGCGTTTCGCCACCACCGGCCTCCAGGCCGCCGTGCTGTTCACCGCCCTCGCCGGCCTCCAAGCCCCGGCCCAGGCCCAGCGGGTGGTGCCCAAGCTCGGCACCCTCTGCCCCCTCGGCTATGTGGACACCCTCAACGGCAAGTGCTCCACCCTCGGCCTGATGACCTACACCGTGAAGCCCACCAACGGCCAGGCCTGCCCCGAGGGCTGGATGAACGTGGGCGGCGGCTATTGCCGCCAGAAGTGAGCCGCACCGACACCGCAGCGGCTGAGTGCCCCCGGCTGACCCTCCTCTATGACGGCGCCTGCCCGCTCTGCCTGCGGGAGGTGCGCTTTCTCCGGGAGCGGGACCAACGGCTCCACCCGTCCAGCCCACGGCTCGCCTTTGTCGACATCGACGCAGCCGACTACAACCCCGCCGACCACGGCGGCATCAGCTACCGCGACGCCATGGGCCGCATCCATGCCATCGCTGGCGATGGCCAGGTGCTGCGGGATGTGGCGGTGTTCCGCGCCGCCTACCGGCTGATCGGCCTGGGCTGGCTCTACGCCCCCAGCGGTTGGCCCGGCCTGCAGCAGCTCAGCGACGGGCTCTACGGCCTCTGGGCTCGCCGGCGCCTGGCGCTCACCGGCCGGCCCGATCTCGATCAGCTGTGCGACTGCCGGCGATCCCCCCGTTCAGAAGCGCTGCAGGATCAGCCGTGAGGACAGGCGGGTGTCCAGCAGCAACAGCAGCAGGCCCCCCATCAGGCTGAGCATCGCCAGCACGAAACAGCTCACCACAATCGGCGTCAGATCCACCACGGCGATCACCCCCAGGAAGGTCACCGCCACCACCGCCGCCACCAGCACCCCGGTGATCGTGACGCTGGCGCTGGCCCGGGTGAGCAGCGTCATGCGCCGGCGCAGCAGCCGCAGGTCTGCGGGTTCGGAGCCATCCCCCTGCAGCACCAAGGCCCGCTCGATCACCCGCGTCAGCCGCACGCTGATCACCCCCAGCAGGCCGGAGATGGCGGTGAGCAGAAACACCGGCGCCACCGATAGCTGAATGGCCTTGGCCAGATCCAGCACCGGCGACGCCAGCTCAGGGGCAGCGGCAAGGGCCATCGGCACTCACAACGGGCGAGGGTGTGTCGCCAGCAAACCGGGCCGGAGCCGGGTCGTCGAGCCCGGACCTGCCAACCTGAGACACGACCGCAGCACCGCCGCCGCTGAGCCACCCATGACGCGCATCCACAGCCGCTACCTGGGCCAGCTGCGCTGCCAGAGCGACCATGGGCCCTCCGGCAGCAGCCTGGACACCGACGCCCCCACCGACAACCAGGGGAAAGGGGAGCGCTTCTCCCCCACCGACCTGGTGGCCACGGCGCTGAGCACCTGCATGCTGACGATCATGGGCATCGTGGCCGATCGCCACGGCTGGGATCTGCAGGGCTGCCGGGCCGAGGTGGAAAAAACCATGACCAGCGACGCCCCCCGGCGCATCGCCCAGCTCACGGTGTGGGTGACGTTGCCGGCCGGTCTGGAGCCCCAGCAACGGGCCCTGCTGCAGCGGGCGGCGGAAACCTGCCCGGTGAAGGTCAGCCTCGAGGGCTGCATTCCCATGCAGCTGCACTGGAGCTGATGGCCAGCGGCACCCACAGCTCCAGCGCCTGGAGCCGCCTGCGGGATCACCTGCACACCACCCAGCTGCTGGGGGGCATCCACAGCACCCTGTACTTCGACCCGAACACCGCCATGCCGGCGGCCGCCGGCAGCTGGCGCGGGGAACAGTTGGCCCTGCTGGCCCAGCAGCTGCACGAGCGCCAGAGCAGCGCGGCCTATGCCGATCTGCTGGCGGAGGCCCAGGCGGAGCTGCCGGCGGAGGCCCCGGCGCAGCGGCACCACAACCTGCGGCTGCTGCAACGGGAGCTGCGCCGGCAGTCCAGCCTCGATGCCGCCCTGGTGGGCCAGCTGGCCCAGGCCCAGGCGGAGGGTTACGGCCGCTGGCAGCAGGCCAAGGCCCAGGCCGATTTCCAGTTGTTCGCCCCCGCCCTCGAGCGGCTGATCCAGCTGCGGCTGGAGCAAGCGCGGCAGCTAGAGCCTGTGGAGTGCCAGGCCGACGGTGCCCCCCGCAGCCCCTGGGAAATCCTGGCCCAACCGTTCGAGCCGGAGATCTCCAAGGCCCAGCTGGCGCAGCTGCTGCTGCCCCTGGGGGAGAGCCTGCCGCCCCTGCTGGAGCGGGCCCGCAGCCTGCCCGCCGGCAGCAGCACAGCCTGGGATCTGGGGGAGGCCCAGCAGGAGCAGCTCTGCGATCAGCTCCTGCACGACTGGGGCTACGACCCCCAGAGGTGCGGCAAGGCCCGCTCGCCGCATCCGTTTTCCAGCACCCTCGGCCCCGACGACTTCCGCATCACCACGCGGGTGGTGGCGGGCCAGCCGTTCTCCGCCTTCCTGGCCACCGCCCATGAATGGGGCCACAGCCTCTACGAGCAGGGGCTGCCCCGCAGCGGCGAGCACTGGTTCCCCTGGCCCCTGGGGGAGGCCACCTCGATGGCGGTGCATGAGAGCCAGAGCCTGTTCTACGAAAACCGCCTGGCCCGCAGCCGCGCCCTGGCGGACCGCTGGTATCCGCGCGTCCGCGAGGCCCTGGGGCGCGACGTGTGGGGCAGCGGCCAGGCCTTCTGGCGCGACCTCAATCCGATCCGCCCGGGCCTCACCCGGGTGGAGGCCGATGAGGTGAGCTACGGCCTGCACGTGCTGCTGCGCTACCGGCTGGAGCTGGCCCTGCTGGAGCAGGGGCTGCCGGTGGCGGAGCTGCCCGAAGCCTGGAACCGCGGCATGCAGGAGCTGCTGGGCCTGCGGCCCGCCAACGACGCCGAGGGCTGCCTGCAGGACGTGCACTGGAGCGAGGGCCTGTTCGGCTACTTCCCCTCCTATGCCCTGGGCCATCTGATCAGCGCCCAGCTCAGCGCCAGCCTGGAGCAGGAGCTCGGGCCGATCGAAGCGCTGCTGGAGCGGGGCGAGGACGCCCGACTGGGGCAGTGGCTGCGGCAACGGGTGTATCCCTTGGGGCGCAGCGTGGATGCGGGCGGCCTGGTGCAGCAGGTGAGCGGCCAACCACTCAGCAGTGCGCCATTCCTGGACTACCTCGAGGCCAAGCTGGAGCGGCTGGCGGCGGGTTGAGGCCGGGATGGGCGGCGGCTCAGGGCGCTCCGTAGGATGCCGCCCGATTCCTTGCGCCCACTGCCCTGATGGCGAACATCGACCACGCCCCCAGCCGCACGATGCTCAACCTGCTGCACGTGCTGCCGGCCTTTGCCGATGAGTCCGAGCTGCGGCTGAACGCCATCGTGGAGCTCAACAGCAACACGATCAACAAGTACGAGCTGATCACCGAAACCGGGCACCTCAAGCTCGACCGCGTGGGGTACTCCTCCCTGGCCTACCCCTTTGCCTACGGCTGCATCCCCCGCACCTGGGATGAAGACGGTGATCCGCTGGACATCGAGATCGTGGGCGTCACCGAACCCCTGGTGCCCGGCTCCCTGGTGGAGGCCCGCATCATCGGCATCATGAAATTCGACGACGGCGGCGAGGTCGACGACAAGGTGATCGCGGTGCTGGCCGACGACAAGCGCATGGACCACATCACCAGCTACACCCAGCTCGGCGAGCACTGGCTCAAGGAAACCCAGTACTACTGGGAGCACTACAAGGATCTGAAGAAGCCCGGCACCTGCCGCGTCAACGGCTTCTTCGACACCGCCGAAGCCGTATCGATCATCAAGGAGTGCGAGCAGCGCTACCTGGACACCATCGACGCCAAGCTGGTCAACTGACCCAGTGTCCTGAGGCCGCTCAGCCCGGCGGGGTGACCCGCCGGGCCACCGCCCTGGCCAGACCATCGCGGCTGGCCAGCCCCTCCAGGGCAGAGAGGGGCAATCCCCCCGCCGGTGGGCCCACCGGCAACTTCGGCAGGGCTGGATCCTCCAGCCGGAACACCGGCAGCTGCCGCAGGCCATTGGGCCGCAGCTGATCCTCAAGCTGCAGCAGGTTGGCGGAGGCCTCCAGCCACAGCAGTTCTGAGCGGCGACAGTCCGCCAGGGGCAGGGAGATGCCGCCGGCGCTGATGCCCCGTTGCAGATCCGGCAGGGTCACCAGACCCTGAACCCAGCCGTCGGCCTCGAGCACCAGGCAGTGGCCATGGGCCTCCAGCAGCTGGTTGAGGGCCTCGCCGGCGGGGGTCTGGCTGTTGAGCACCAGGGGAGCCTCGGGCTCGAAGGCATCCCGCACCGGGATCAGCGCCAGCTCGGCACGCCGCTGCTCCTCCGCCAGGTCGGGGCCCAGCAGCCCAGGATCCGCCAGGCCCTGCCAACGCTCCACCAGGGCGGCACTGAGACCCGCGGCGGCCATCAGCGGCAGCACGATGCGGATGTCATGGGTGAGTTCAAACAGCAGCAGCAGGGCCGTTAGGGGTGCCCGGGCGCTGCCCGCCAGCACCGCCGCCATGCCCACCATGGCGTAGGCGGGTGGTTCGGCCACCGGCAGCTGCAGCAGACCATCCCCCAGCAGCTGGCCGTAGACGTTGCCCAGCACCGCCCCCAGGAACAGCGACGGTGCGAAACCACCGCCCACGAATCCGGTGGCGCTGCTCAGGCCCGTGGCCAGCAATTTCACCAGCAGCAGCCCCAGCAAGCTCACCAGGGCAATGCCGCCCTCGCGGCCCAGCAGGGCGCCGATCGTGTCGTAGCCCACCCCCAGCACCTGGGGGAAGCCCAGGGCCATCAGCCCCAACCCCAGCCCCCCCAGGGCGGTGAGCAGCCAGGGGGGCAGACGGCGGAACCAACGCTGCACCGGCTCGCTGCGGCCGGCGGCCAGCAGCTTCACCAGGGCCAGCGACATGCCGCTGGCCACCAGACCCAACCCCAGGTAGAGGGGCATCTCCAGGGGCGAGCGCACCTCATAGGCGGGCAGGCGGAAGATCGGCTCATCCCCCAGCGACAGCTGCGTCACCAGGGAGGAGGCCACCGCCGCCACCAGCACGGCCCGCACGCTGGGTCGCCCTGGAATCGTGCTGTAGCTGCCCTCAAAGGCAAAGAACAGACCCGCAATCGGGGCCTTGAAGCCCGCCGCCAGACCCGCCGCCACACCCGCCGCCACCAGGGCCTTCTGGGAATCGGGGGCCAGACCGCCGCGGTTGGCCACCCACAGGCCGATGTTGCCGCCGCTCTCCACACTGGGGCCCTCCGGGCCGAGGGAGGCGCCGCTCCCCAAGCTGAGGGAGGCGGTGAGCAGCCGCAGCAGCGGCAACCGCGGCGCCGGCTGCACACTGCCGTCGGCCATCGACATCAGGCTGGGCAGGCTGGGGCCCAGGTCGCCGCCGATCTGGCGCAGCAGGCCCACCACCAGCCCCCCCAACAGGGGGATCAGCACCACCGGCCAGGAGGAGAGCCACAGGGGGGTGGGGTCACCCGGCAGGGGAATGGGCTCCGGCGGTGCCGGCGGCGGCGGCAGGAACCCCAGCCCCCCCAGACCGATCTGCAGCAGGGAGCCCAGGGGCGTCGCGGCGGGAACGGACTCAGGCGGCGGCGGCGGTGGGGGCGGCGCCGTGCTGAACAGACCCATCAGCCCCTCCACCACGGGGCCGAACAGGAAATTGTTGATGAAACCAATCAGATAGTGGAAGCCCACCACCGCCAGCCCGGTGAGCACCCCCACCAGGGCTGCCCAGGCCAACAGGCTCCACTGGAACGGCAGGGGCCGGACCTCGGGCGCGGCCTCGGGCGAGGCCTCAGGGCCGGGAACTTCAGGCCTCAGGCCGGACGGTTGCAAAGATCTCCTCCAGGATCTCTCCGGCCCCCTGGGCCCGCAACTGGTGCGCCAGGGCGATGCCGATGGCTTCCGGATCGGTCTGGGGCCCACGGGCCTCCTCGCGGATCAGGCGCACCCCGTCGAGGCTGGCCACCATGCCGGTGAGCACCAGCTCTTCGCCTTCAAAGCGGCTGTTGACCCCGATCGGCACCTGGCAGCCGCCCTCGAGCTGGCGCAGGAAGGCCCGCTCCGCCAGGCAGCGGCGGGCGGTGGGCAGGTGCTCCAGCACCTTGATCTGCTCCAGCACGGCCGTGTCGCCCTCGCGGCATTCGATCCCCAGGGCCCCCTGACCCACCGCATGCAGGGAGATGGAGGGATCGATCAGCTCATGGATGCGATCGCCCAGCCCCAGACGCCCCAGCCCAGCGGCCGCCAGGATCAGGCAATCGAAGCCACCGGCGTCGAGTTTCTCGAGCCGGGTGATCACATTGCCCCGCACGTCCTTGAAGGTGAGGTGCGGGAAGTGATGGCGCAGCTGCGCCAGTCGACGCAGGGAGCTGGTGCCCACCACGGCACCCTCCGGCAAGGTGGCCAGGGTCTTGTCCTGGTGCTTGGCATGCACCACCAGGGCATC
>JBEIQU010000062.1:0-8302 GCA_040376355.1 Prochloraceae cyanobacterium
AGGGCGGTGAGATTGCGCAGGTGCACCAGGTTCCAGGGCAACTCCCGCGGGCAGATCACCAGCGGACGCCCCTCCTTGAGCTGCACATCCGCGGCCCGCTCCAGCAGGTCGGTGGCCACCCCACTGGCCATGCGGCCCACCGCCCCCATCGAACAGGGCAGGATCACCATGCCGGCCGTGCGATGGCTTCCGCTGGCGATGGCCGCCGCCTGGTCGTTCCAGCGGTGGCAGCGGAGTGTGCCGGCATCCGTGCCGGTCTGCTCGCGCCAGAAGTTCTGTTGTGCCTGGGGATCCACGGGCACCTTGATGCCCAGTTCCGCGAGCCAGACATTGATGGCCCCACGGCTAACCACCAGATCCACGGTTTCTCCGGCCTCCAGCAGCAGTTGCAGGGCCCTCAGCGCTAAGGGCTGGGCACTGGCGCCGGAGATCCCCAGCACGATCGGCAGACGCTGCTGGCTGGCCATGGATCAGCCTTCGTCGCCGTCGGTGTTGTCGCCGTCATCGCGGTCGTCACCCTCCGGATCGCTGCCGCCGCGACGGTCGCGGTGGTCGGGAACGTATTCCTCGTAGCCCTCGGGCAGCACCACCGCCAGATCGATCTGGTGCCGCAGCACATCCACCTTCTGGATGATCACCTCCACGGCGTCGCCCAGCATGTAGCTGCGGCGGTTTTTGCGACCCACCAGACGGTTCTGACGGGAGCGGTACTCGTACCAGTCGTCCTTGAGGGAGCTGACGTGCACCAGGCCCTCCACCTGGGAGGGGGGGACCTCCACGAAGAAGCCGTAGCTCTGCACGCCGCTGATCACACCGGTCAGGGTTTGGCCCACCAGGGGCTCCGCCTGCCGCGCCTGGGCCATGGCCAGGGCATCGCTCTGCAGTTCGGTGACAAAGCGGGAGCGGCCGTTGAGGCGATGCAGCAGCGTGCTGCTGCGGCCCTCCTCCAGGGGAGCCAACTGGCTGGCGGTGAGCAGTGGCCAGTCGATCACCCCATGGCTGCTGTCACCGGCGATGTCCACCCGGGTCTTGTGGCGCACGGAGGGGCGGTCTTTGCCCTCGCTCAGCAGCAGCACCAGCAGCTGCTGGTTCCAGAGGTCGGCGTAGTGCAGCGCCGGGCAGCTCCAGGGGGCGACGGCCATGGGCTCCGCCGCCAGGGTGTTGGGTCCCGGTTCGGCGCAGAGGCTCACGGGCTTGAGCGGGTCGCGCAGTTGCTGCTGCAGCACGCGGCTGCGGTCGCTGGCGGCGAAGGCGGTGGCCAGTTCCTGGGCGGTGGCATTGCCATCGGCCGCCAGCTCCAGGGGGATCTCCAGGGCCAGGGCCGCCTTGGCCACGTCGTTGAGGGCCTCCGCCTCGGGGGCGGGGTTCTGGGCATAGATCGCCGGCAGTTCCAGGGCCGCGCAATGGCGGCCGAGGGCCCGGTGGGCCGGCAGCAGCAGCTCCCGCAGCAGACCAGCCGGACTCTGGGCTGGATCCAGCTGCACCAGCCAGCCCTCGCGGCTTTCGTCCGGTTCGGGGATCGCCAGGTCCCCCAGCCCGTCAATGGCGGGCATGGCCAGCGCCAGGTCGATCGAACCGGCGCTGAGGCGCCGTTGGCGGAGCGTTTGGGCCAGGGCGATCAGCTGCTCCAGCAGGGGCAGCTGGTCTTTCAGGGTCTTGAGGGCCGCGGGGGTGGTGCGGGCCTTGGGCTTGCGCTCCGCCAGGGCCTGCAGGCCCTGGGCATCCACGGCGGCATCCACCTGGATGGTGCTGCGGCAGAAGCGGTAGTGCTGCAGCTCGCCCTCCGGGCTGATCTCCAGCAGTACGGAGAGGGCAGCGCTGCTGCTCCCGGCCTTGAAGGCAGCGGCCTTGGTGAGGGCTGGGGGCAGCAGGGGCACCCAGCTGCTGCCCAGGCAGAGGCTTTCGCCCTGCTCTCGCAGGAATAGATCCAGGGGGCTGCCGAAGCCGATGCGTTCGGCGACGGCGGGGGCATGCACCCACAGGCGATGGCCCGCATCGCTGCTCTCCAGGGAGACGGCCGGCAGGATCGGCGCCTCGCTGCCGTTCCATAGCTCCAGCGCCAGGGTGGGCAGGGCGGTGAGGTCGTCCCGGTCCTTGGCCTCGGGGGTTTTGAGGGTGGCTTTGGGGGCGGCGGGTTGTTCCCGCAGGCCGTGCTTGGTGAGTAGCAAATCCAGATCAGCGGCCGGGCCAGCGTTCACCGCCAGGCTGCGGGCCACGTGTCCCTGGGGGGCCAGCTGACCCACGGGGTAGCGATCCACCCGCACCTCCACCACCGACTCCTCGGCGGGCTGCAGGTACTGGCTGTCGCCGCTGGGGAGCTCGATGCTGGTGAGCAGCCGGTCATCCAGGGGCACCGCCACCAGCCGTTCGTTCTGCTGCTCCACATGGGCCAGCAGGCTGGTGGTGTTGCGCTCGAGAATGCACTGCACGCCGCCCTCGGGGGAGCGGCGACGGCCCCCTTCCCGGGTGATGCGCACCAACACCCGATCCCCGTTCCAGGCGTGGTTGAGCTGGTTGTCGCGGATGTAGATGTCTTCGCCACCGTCATCCCGCAGGGCGAAGCAGAACCCTTTGCTGCTGCAGCGCAGCCGAGCTTCGATCAGCCCCTCGTCCTCCACCCGGCTGATGCCGTTGCCGTCTTCGGCGAGCACCCCCGCCTTGACCAGGGCGCTGAGGCCAATGCGCAGCAGTTCCTTATCGGCCTTGGCGCTGATGCCGAGGGCTTTCTCCAGCTTGCTGATGCTGAGCTGCTCGGCGGCGGGCAGCTGGTCGATCAGGGAGGCGACCGTGAATTTCATGTCTTCCGGGAACGTGCCCTGGGACAGGGCTGATCGGGCCGTTTGGCGGGGATGGCTGGCGTCAGCCGGGGGGCTTCTGCTGGGGAGTTCAACCAGGTGGCTTCAACGGGTGGCAAACAGGTCCTGAAGACGGCCAACGCCTTCGGGATCTTTTGCAACACGCCAACTGTACTCAGCTGTTCGTCCCTGCCAATGGTGCTGGTCCAACGGAGGCCATCCGCCGGCACACACCCTCAGCTTTGGCTGTCGTCGGAGCCCGGGGTTTCGCCGCCGCCCTCGGCCTCGGGGCGGGAGGCCTTGATCAACAGCCGGGAGCCGATCACCAGAAAACCCACGGAGGCGGCCAGCTGCAGCACATCCGGCCCGATCACGGAGGAGAGGGATCCCCCGGCGGCGGCCCCCAGCAGGCTGGCCAGCACCAGGGCCAGGGAGCTGCCGGCAAACACGGCTCCACTGCGGCTGGAGGTGCCGCTGATGGTCACGATGGCCAGTTGGGTCTTGTCACCCAGTTCCGCCAGGAACACCGTGGCGAAGGTGGAGGCCAGCAGGGGAAGGTCCATCGGTCAGGCCAGGGGAAACACGCTCACGGCGGCCTGGCGGCCGAGCCACAGGCCCAGGCCCACCATCAAGATGCCCGCCAACCGTTCGAGCTGTTGAGGCGGCAGCACCCGCGAGAGCCAGCGGCCCAGCACCACCCCCACCAGGCTGGAGCTGATCAGGGCCAGGGAGGCTCCGAAGAACACCAGCACCGGCCGTCCCGACTCCGCCGACAGCAACAGGGCAGCCAACTGGGTTTTGTCCCCCAGCTCCGCCAGGAACACCGTGGTGAAGGTGGTCAGAAACACGGCCCCGAAGGAGCCGGCCTGGGATGGCTCGGGTGCGGGCTGCGCCCCGGCGGCGGGCTGAGGCTCGGACATCAGGCTTCTGACGGCGGCTGGCGGATGGCCTGCTCAAAACGCTTCATCACCATGCCACGACCGCCGTGTTCGCAGCGGATCTGCTGGCGGCAGCAGTCGATGGCAAAGCCATTGGCCTCCTCAGGGGGCACCGCAAACAGCTCCGCCAGGTTGTCCACCCGGCAGAAGCTGGGGCGGTCGGGGTAGATGCGGCAGCTGCTGGAGCCGGTCTCGAAATGGATGCACCAGCCATCCGGCCCCACCATGGAGAGGTAGAGCTCCTGCTGCTCGGGGCTGAGGGCCTCGATCGCTTCGTGGCGCTCCCCCGGGTCGAGGCGGCAGCAGGCGCCGCAGCCGCTGATGCAGCGCCAGTGCAGGGCCTCAGCCATGGCCGGGCCTCCTGCCACTGGTGCTGCCCGGGGCCTGGGGCTGTGACAACCCGTCACAGGCGGGGCGGATGGCCTGGGGCTGCAGCGGTTGCGGACCGTAATGTGGAGAGCGACTTGTGCAGCTGCTGCGCCGTTCTCCCATGGGAATCGACTTCCATCTGATCGCTAATTTCGCTGCCCTGTTCCTGATCACCGTGGCCGGTCCGGCAGTGATCTTCATCCTCTTCTACCGCCGCGGCGCCCTCTGATCAGGCCAGGCGTTCGGCCCAGTCGTCCGGCTCTCCTTCCAGCACGTGCCCATGAGCCCCCGGTCCGTCCGGCCCCTGAACGGGCCACGGACCGGGGGCTTTGTTTAGGCCGCCAGTCCCAGGGCCGTGGCTGCATCGGCAAAGAGCGCCCGCACATAGGGGTGATCCCCATGGGGTTGTTCCACCTCCAGTTGGCCCTGCCCGCAGCGGGCGCGCAGCTCCTCCCCCTCCCCATTGCGGATCACCAGCTGATCGTCCTGGCGGCTCACCCAGTAGTTGCGGTCCCGACGGCGCAACACCAGGCTGTCGCTGCCGCTCGCCCGCAGGTCCACGATCTCCAGCTGCAGCCGCTCCTCCCCCTGCCAACGGTTCAAGCGCAGGTGGAAGGCCACATCCAGCTGCTTGGGCAGTGTCCAACTGCCGTTCCAGCGCCAGGCGATGGCCCGCAAGGTGCTCTCCCCCTGCTGAAGCTTGAGTTGCAGGTGGCCCCCCCGCAGCTGGCGCTGTTCCACCACGGTGCAGCGGCTGCTCCAGAACAGGGGCGTGGGATGGCCGATCCCGAAGGGCTCGAGCCGTTGCAGCTGTTGCCAAAAGCCTCGATCCAGCTCGCTGAAGGCCACCAGGGCCTCCGGCCGCACCGCCCGCAGGCTGGCGTCGCTCTGCAGCCAGGCTTGGGCCCGCTGGTTGAGCCGTTCATGCAGGGCTGCCACCTGCTCGGCGCGCACGGTGAAGCCGCCGGCGGCGGGATGGCCGCCGTGGCGCTCCAGCAGATCACCGCAGGCCTGTAGCGCCGCATCCACCGCAAACCCCTGGGGAGCCCGCACGGAGGCCCGCAGCCGGCCGTCCCCCTCCGCCGCCAGCAGCGCCACCGGCAGGCCGAAATGCTCCACCAGGCGCGCGGCCACGATGCCGATCACGCCGTGGTGCCAGTGCCCCTGCGCCAGCAGTAGGAACGGGCTGCGCTGTTGGCCGTCGGCGTCCACCAGGGCCCGCGCTTCCGCCTCAATCGCATCACAGAGCTCCCGCCGCTGGCGGTTGAGCTGTTCGCAGGCATGGGCGAGCTCCAACGCCCGCTGCGGATCCTCCGTGGTGAGCAGTTCCACCACGAGATGAGGATCCCCGAGGCGACCCACCGCATTGATGCGCGGTGCGATCTGGAACCCCACGGTGCCGGCATCCAGGGGTGCCTCATCCAGTCCCGCCAGTTGTTGCAGCGCTTGCAGTCCGAGCAACGGGCTGGTTTTGAGCTGCGGCAGCCCATCCAGCAGCCAGCGCCGGTTCACCCCTTGCAGGGGGGCCATGTCGGCGATGGTGCCGATGCAGAACAAATCCAGCGCCATGGCCAGGGCGCGGTTGGAGCGTTGTTTCTGGGCCAGGGCCCTGGCGAGCACGTAGGCCAGCCCCACGCCCGCCAGGCCGCGGTAGGGCGACCCCTCGGGTGTGGTGGCGGGATGCAGCAGCGCCAGCAGCGGCGGCAGTTGTGCCGGCAGCGTGTGGTGGTCGGTGACGATCACCTCCACCCCCAGCTCTTGGGCCCGCTCCAGGGCTTCCTGGGCGGCGATGCCGTTGTCGACGGTCACCAGGAGTGCGATGCCCTCGCCCGCCAGGCGCTCCACCATGCCGGGGTTGAGGCCATAGCCGTCGTCGAGCCGGCTGGGGATGGCTGCGGTGGGCTGGGCCCCCAGGTGTCCCAGCACGCCCACCAGCAGCGCCGTGCTGGTCATGCCATCGGCGTCGTAATCGCCGCAGATCGCCAGCCGTTCCCCCTGGCGGCAGGCCCGGCGCAGGCGCTCCACCGCAATGGCCAGGTCGGGGAAGTGGGCGGCGGGATCGGGGGCAGTGGGCGGCTCTAGCAGAGCCTGGACCGACGTTCGGCTGGTGTAGCCCCGCCGCTGCAGCACCGCCAGCAGCGCCTCCGGTAACCCCAGATCGCCGAGCGCTGGATCGGGCTGCCGTGATGCTGGCAGTTGCCAGCTGGGGGTGGTGGGCCGTTGCTCAGGGGTCAGGGGGAGCAACGTTGATCAGCCATGCCACACCATTGTGCGGGGCCTGCGACGGCCGTCCAGCCCGTAACCTGTCGCCCTGTGGAGGCCTGGGATGGCAGCGCTGCCGGCGGCACTGCTCTGGGATGTGGATGGCACCCTGGCGGAAACCGAACTGCAAGGGCACCGCCGCGCCTTCAACCGTGCCTTTGCTGACGCCGGCCTGCCTTGGCGCTGGGATCGGTCGCTCTATCTGCAGCTATTGGCCATCGGCGGCGGTCGCGAGCGTCTGCGCTATTTCCTGGAGCGGGCCAATGGTCAGTCCCCCGCGGATGCCCAAGTCGAGGCGCTGCAGGCCAGCAAGACCCGGCACTACACGGCCCTGGTGCAAGCCGGTGCGTTGGGGCTGCGCCCGGGGGTGCGGCGCTTGATCGGCGAGGTGGCCGCCGCGGGTATTCCGCAGGCCATCGTCACCACCAGCGCTCGCCAGGCGGTGCAGGCATTGCTCGAGCGCCAGTTGCCGGAGCATCGCCAGTGGTTGGGCTTCTGGGTCTGCGGTGAGGATGTGCAGCGCAAGAAACCAGCCCCAGACGGGTATGCGGTGGCCTTGGAGCGGCTGGCTCTGCCGCCGGGCCGGGTGCTGGCGATTGAGGATTCCGCCAACGGCGTTCAGGCCGCCGTCGCAGCGGGGCTTGGGGTGTTGGTGACCCGCAGTGCCTCCAGCGCCTTGGAGCCCGCTGCGGCCTTTGCCAGCGCCGCCGCCGAACTGGACCAGCTCGGAGAACCGCAGGCTCCGTTGTCTGTGCAGCGCGGCCCCGCTTGCCCCGGCGGCTGCGTCACGCTCTCCTATCTGCAGCAGCTCCTGCGTGAGCCATGACCCCGCCTCCCCTCCAGGCCACCCGATTTGATCGCCTGCTGCGGCAGCTGCTGGAGTGGCTGTTCGGTGGCATCCGCGGCAGCTGGCGGCGCCGCAGCCTGGCGGTGCTGGCTCTGCTGATGGGCTTCTACCTGGGCCAGAACCTCACCTCCCTGTGGCTCTCGCAGATTGGCCAACGCCCCGTGGCGGTGCTGGCCATCGTGCTGGTGATCGAGCTGCTGGTGCGCCTGCGCTCCCGCTGGGTCAGCGGCGTGGTGCCACTGCCCTGGTTGGTGGTGGACAACGTGCGCATGGGCGCGGTGTATGCGGTGGTGCTTGAGGCGTTCAAGCTCGGCTCATGAGCCTTGAAAGCCTGCTGCTGGCCCATTGCCAGGCCAGCCGGGCCCGAGGGCAGCGCGCGGTGTTCGGCCTCAACGGGCCGGTGGGGGCCGGCAAGACCACCCTTGGTCATCAGCTCCAGCAGTGCTTCGCCACTGCAGGGCTGCGGTTGGCGGTGGCCTCCATCGACGATGCCTACCTGCCGCTGGAACCCCGGATCCGCGCGATGGCAGGCAATCCCTTCGGTGTGCTGCGGGTTCCCCCCGGCAGCCACGATCCCCAGGCGCTGCTGGAGCCGATTCAGAGCTGGCGCCAGGCCGAGAGCCCCTGGCTGCAGCTGCCGCGTTTTGACAAAACCCTGCAGGGTGGTCAGGGGGACCGCACCACTCCGTGGTGCGGCGAAGCCGATGCCCTGCTGTTGGAGGGCTGGATGCTGGGCTGCAGCCCCCTGGCGACCCCCGCATTGGAGGCGTTGCTGCAGAACCCCGGCGGCCTGTTGCACGGCTTCAACGCCGAGCAGCGCCGCTGGCTGGAGCGGTGCAATGCGGCCCTGGCGGCCTACGCACCCCTGTGGAGCCAGCTGGATCTGCGCATCGTGCTCTGGCCCGTCAGCTGGCACTGGCCGCGCCGCTGGCGGTTTCAGGCGGAAGCCCGACAACGGCGCCGCGGCGGTGCCTGGTTGTCACCCCAGGCGTTGGATGCCGTGGTGCAATCGAGCTTGATGTCCCTACCCCCGGAGCTGTACCAGCGACCCCTGTTGCAACAGGCCGCCTGGGTGCGCCTCCTGGATGGGC
>JBEIQU010000217.1:0-3513 GCA_040376355.1 Prochloraceae cyanobacterium
ATGCAGGCCGATTCTGACCTCGGCGGGCCGGTTTGGAGCACGGCACTCAGGCCGGCAGGGAATCCAGGGGGGCGGAATCGCCGACGTCCTGGCGCTGCCGCAAGACATCCTCATAGCCGGCGCGGCGCTGGTCGTCGAGGTGACTGATGTGCTGGCGCTCGTTGTAGTAGAGCTCCTGGAAGCGCAGGGCATCGCTGTTCAGCTCGGCGAACATGGCGACGATGCGGGTCTCCATGTCGAGGCCGGCGGGCGTGGTGGCGCTGTCCTCCTCCAGCAGCCGGGCGATGCAGCGCTCCAGGGTTTCCAGCCGCTGGGTGCCCCAGGCGTTGAGCAGATGGCGACAGCGCTTGAGGCTGCGCTGGCGCTCCAGGGCCGCCGTGGCACCGCGCAACTGGAGCTGGGGATTAGCCAGGGAGAGCCGTTGCACATCGGAGGGCTCCAGCAGGGGGGTAAGACGCCCCAGCAGATCGGGCTGGGCCATCAACAGCTGATCGGAGAGCAGCCGCGGCAGATCAAGATCCGCCAGGTCGCTGCCGGTATCGACGCCACGGTTCACCGCCTCCAGGCGACCGGCCCCGAGGTTGTCCTCCTCGAGAGCACTGATGGAGGCCCAGAGCTGGCGATGGTGCGCGATGGCGAAGTCATCGAGCTCGCGGCGGCGCAGCTCGGCCCGGATGGCCCCGCGGTGGAGGGGGCAGTGCAGGTAGAGCCGCAGCAGTTCCGCCTCCGCGCGCTCCCGCAGGCCCGCCTCCCCGGGCTGCTCCCAGCGCTGGGAGCGGCCATGCCAGCGCTGGCCCTTCACCTGCTGGCGCAGGTCGTCCTCCAGCTGCAGGGCCAGCCGCGCCTGGCCGCCGCTGAGCCGTTCGGCCACCTGCTGCAAATAACGGGAGCGCACGGCGCTGGCGGGCAGCTTGCCCAGCAGCACCACCAGGTCGCTCACCGACTGTTGGAACTGGTCGGAGCGGGCCAGATCCCGGCCCTCGAGCACCTGATCGATCTGCCAGTCGAGCCACACCGGGGCCTGATCCAGCAGGGAGCGGTAATCGCCGGCGCCGTGCTCCTTGAGGAACTCGTCGGGGTCCTTGCCGGCGGGCAGCTGCAGCACCCGCAGCTCCAGCTGACCCTGCAGGGCCAGCTGCTCCACCTCACCGATGGCCCGCTGGGCGGCGCGCACGCCGGCGCGGTCGGTGTCGAAGTTGAGGATCAGCCGCTTGCTATCGCAGCAGCGGCAGAGCTGGGTGATCTGCTGGCTGCTGAGGGCGGTGCCCAGGGCCGCTACGGCATTGGTGATGCCAGCGGCATGCAGGGCAATCACATCGAAATAGCCCTCCACCACCACGGCGCGGTCGTCCTTGCGGATGGCGTTGACGGCCTTATCCAGACCGAACAGATGCTTGCCCTTCTCGAACACCTCCGTTTCCGGGGAGTTGAGGTATTTGGGCTCGGCCCCATCGAGGCTGCGGCCACCGAAACCGATGATCCGCCCCTGGCGATCACAGATGGGCACCATCACGCGATGGCGGAAGCGGTCGTAGTAACCGCGGCTGTCAGTGGCGCTGCTGCCCTTGCGGGGCACCACCAGGCCGGCGGCCTCCAGCAGCTCCGGGGCGAGGCCCTCCACCTGGTGCAGGTGGCTGAACAGGCCGTCCCAGCGCTCGGGGGCGTAGCCGATCCCGAAGCTCTCGAGGGTGGTTTCGCTGAGGCCGCGCTGCTCCCGCAGGTAGGCCAGGGCGGGGGCCCCCTCGGGGCTGCGCAGCTGGGAGCGGAACCAGCCCGCCGCCAGGGCCAGGGCCTTGTGCAGCTGGTCACGGCGGGACAGCTGCTGGCGCAGGCGCTCCTGCTGCGGGCCCTCGAGGGTCTCCACCGGCAGCTGGTATTTGCGCGCCAGCTCCAGCACCACATCGCTGAAGCTTTGGCGCTGCAGCTCCATCAGGAACTTGATGGAATTGCCGCCGGCCCCGCAGGAGAAGCAGTAGTAGAACTGCTTGGCCGGTGACACCGTCATCGACGGCGATTTGTCGTCGTGGAAGGGACAGATCCCGACGAACTCCCGCCCTTTCTTCTTGAGCACCACGTGCTCACCCACCACGTCGACGATGTCAGCGCGTTCCTTGACGGCCTCGATCGTGCGGGGATGGAGGCGGGGAGCTGACACGCTGCGCGCTCGGGTGCGGCTTCAGGATGGCAGGGCTGCCCTGTGGATGCTGTCCAGCGCGCTGAGTTTCAGCCTGATGGGGGTGTGCGTGAAGGCCCTGGGGGGGCGGATCCCCGTGGGGGAGGTGGTGCTGGCCCGCTCCGCCGTGAGCTTGATGCTGAGCGTGGCGATGCTGCGCCAGGCGGGGCTGAACCCCTGGGGGGAGCGGCGGGGCCTGCTGGTGCTGCGGGGGGTGATCGGCACCGGCGCCCTGCTGTGCGTGTTCGCGGCCCTGGCGCAGCTGCCCCTGGCGCCGGCCACGGTGCTCCAGTACCTGCAGCCCACCTTCACCGCCGTGCTGGCTTGGCTGGTGCTGCGGGAGCGGATCGGTCTGCGGATGCTGCTGGCGGCGCTGCTGGGCTGGCTGGCGGTGCTGGCGCTGAGCAACCCCAACGAGCTGATGGCGCTGCTGGGGCCCCTGGGCCGCTGGCTCGGCCAGCGGCAGCAACCGCTGCCCTGGGAAGGGGTGCTGCTGGCCATCGCCGGCGCGCTGCTGTCGGCCTGTGCCTACGTGAGCGTGCGCGCCCTGGGCCGCACGGAGCACCCGCTGGTGATCGTGTTCTATTTCCCCCTGGTGGGACTGGTGCTCACCCTGCCGCTGGTGGCCCTGCAGCCGGTGTGGCCCACCGCCTGGGAGGTGCTGGCCCTGGTGGGGGTGGGACTGTTCACCCAGCTCGGGCAGATCGGGGTGACCAATGGGCTGCTGGGGATGCCGGCGGGCCGGGCCACGGCGATGAGCTACGGCCAGGTGCCGCTGGCGGCGCTGTGGGGCTGGTGGTTCTTCCGCGAGCCGCTGGATCCGGACACCGCCGTGGCGGCGGGGCTGGTGCTGGCGGCCACGCTGCTGAGCCTCAGGCGCTCTCCCCCTTCAAGGGCAGCGGATCGATGATCCAATCCTGGGTGGCGCCGTCGGCGCTGCCGGTGGGACGGGCCAGGCGCCAGCTCTGGCCGCGCTCGCCCCGTTGCAGGTAGAGGTCGAAGGCGCTGTCGACGCGGATCGGATCATCCGCCAGGCGCCAGTCAAACCGGCCGGTGAGATGCAGGCCGCGGTTGCCGCCGATCTGCAGGCCCTGCTGGGATTCCACCCGCACGCGGCTCACCTGGGGCGGGCCAGCGGCCGCCAGGCTGAGGGCATCGGCGATCGAGCGCTGGGTGAGGTCGATCTGCAGGGCCAGGGCCGAGAGCAGCACCTTCTGGGAGGGCTGCCCCAGCCCCATGCAGGCGCTAAGGCTGCACGCCAGCACCACGCTGCAGAGCAGCGCTGCGGCGCGGCGCAGCCACAGGGCGGTGCGGGACAGCAGGGTTGTCGGACCGGGCAG
>JBEIQU010000221.1:0-3461 GCA_040376355.1 Prochloraceae cyanobacterium
GCGACCTCCGCGACCGGTGCTAAGGCGCCCGTTCGGCATGCGGCCCCAGGCAAACCTGAAGCGATAATGAAGACCATCCGTTCGCGGAGGTCGCATGGCGTATGCACCGAGCAACGATGTCTCTGTTGCGGGCAGGGGCGAGCGCAGTCGATCCAAGCGGATCTGCGTCACGCTGAATGCCGCGACCTACGAGGCGTTGCAGCACAGGGGCGCCGATGAAGGCCGCTCCATCAGCAACATGGCCTCCTACTTGCTAGAGCGAACACTGCTGGATCCGCCGCTCTCCAGCACCTGAGTTCGCTGGGTGGTTCGCGCATCTGGGCGCAGTCACGCGCCACTGGTCTGCCCGCCCGCGACTCCTCTGCTCATCTCTGTCCGATCAGCTCTGTCCGATCAGCTCTGTCCGATCAGCGCCATGGCCGCTCCAGTCCCTGAACGCCGTCGGCTGGGTCTCCAGGAGCCCAGTGCATTGATCAAGCTCTCGTGGCTGGATCGGCTGCTGCCGTTGTGGATTCTGCTGGCGATGGCGGCAGGGTTGGCCCTCGGCCGGTTGGTGCCGGGGATCCAGGGTCTGCTCGGGGCGGTGCAGGTGGACCACACCTCCCTGCCCATCGCCCTGGGATTGCTGTTGATGATGTACCCGGTTCTGGCCAAGGTTCGCTACGGCGAACTCGGGCAGATGGCCCGTGATCGGGGTTTGCTGGCCCTCACCTTGGGGCTGACCTGGGGGTTAGGGCCGCTGTTGATGTTCACCCTGGCCTGGTTGTTCCTTCCAGATCAGGAGGCTTTTCGAACTGGGCTGATCCTGATCGGTATCGCCCCCTGCATTGCCATGGTGCTGATCTGGATTGATCTGGCCCAGGGCAATCGAGAAGCTGCGGCCCTGCTGGTGGCCATTAATTCGATCCTGCAGGTGCTCGTGTATGCGCTGCTGGGCACTTTTTACCTGCAGATCCTGCCGAACTGGCTGGGGCTCGATGCTCAGGTGGTGAGCTTCTCATTCGCCGAGATCGCTCGCGCCGTTTTGATTTTCCTGGGGTTACCCCTGTTGGCGGGATTCCTGACCCGTGTGCTCGGAGTGCGCCTCAAGGGGCAACGGTGGTATGAGCAGCGCTTCCTCCCCAGAATCAGCCCCTTTGCCTTGTATGGCCTGCTGTTCACGATCGTGGTGATGTTTGCCCTGCAAGGGGAGGCCATCAGCTCCGATCCGGCCCAGGTGATGCGCGTGGCGCTTCCATTGCTGTTGTATTTCCTGCTGATGTGGACCGTGGCGTTTGTGGCAGGCAAGCGCAGTGGCCTCGACTATGAACGCACCACAGCTCTGGCCTTTACGGCAGCGGGAAATAATTTTGAGCTGGCCATTGCCGTTTGCATCAGCATCTGGGGTGTCACCTCCCAGCAAGCGTTGGCCGGGGTGATTGGCCCGCTGATCGAAGTCCCCGTTCTTGTTTCGCTCGTGTATCTCTCGCTGTGGCTCAAGCCCCGGCTGTTTGCTGCCAGGGCCGCTGCAGCCGGCTAGGACCACCGCCGTGCCTGAGAATGGGGGCTATCAGAGGTGCCGATGGCTCGATTCCTGCTCGTGCTCAAACCCCTTGAGAGGGCCAGAGGCGCGGAGCTGATCGATGGCCTGCAGCCCTTGCTCGAGGCGCTGCACGCGGAGGTAGACCACCGCACACCGGCCCATCTCAGTGCCTTGCTGCGGGGCGGCCCAGAGCAGATGCGGATGCAGCTGTTTGCTGATGTGCAGGCCAAGGCGGAAGGTCCGGTGGTGGAGCTGGCGCTGATGAGCCGGGAGCCGATGGGCAGGGGGGCACCCCAGAGCCGCGCGGTGTTCGAGGGAATCCTGCGTTGCATTGAGCAGCGGCTGCCGCAGTTTGTGGTGCGCTTTCGTTCCGATCGGGATGGGGCGCTGGCGCCTTAAGGCCGAAACACGTTTGTGTGGATGCAGGCCATGGATGCAGGCCATGGATGCAGGCCATGGATGCAACCCACAGCGGTTCAACCTGACGTAGCGGCTGGTTGAATCCAGTGCTCCGCCCCATCAACCTCAGGCAGCCATGCCTAGGGGTCTGCAGGCATCAGGTGTAGTTGTTGGGCACGAAAAACTGTTCGTTGAGGGGCGGACGTTTGTAAGTGCCCTCGGTGCGTCTGGGTGGAAGTTTCACCGCTTTTGGGGTCATGTCCTCATAGGGCACCTTGCTGAGCAGATGGCGAATGCAGTTGAGCCGTGCACGGCGCTTGTCATCGGCCTCCACCGTGAACCAGGGCGCTTCTGGGATGTTGGTTCGGGCGAACATCTCATCCTTGGCGCGTGAGAAGTCCACCCATCGGTCGCGGGATTCCAAGTCCATCGGGCTGAGCTTCCAGCGGCGGGCTGGATCGTTGAGGCGCGATTGGAAGCGCGCCTCCTGCTCCTCATCGCTCACCGAAAACCAATATTTGATCAGGGTGATGCCGGAGCGCACCAGCATCCGCTCGAATTCTGGGCAGGAGAGCATGAATTCATCCACCTGCTCGGGGCTGCAGAACCCCATCACCTTCTCCACCCCGGCACGGTTGTACCAGCTGCGATCAAACAGCACGATCTCTCCGGCGGAGGGGAAGTGCTCCACATAGCGCTGGAAATACCACTGGCTGTTCTGCTGGTCCGATGGCGTGCCCAGGGCCACCACCCTGCAGCCCCTCGGATTCATCGGCTCCGTGATCCGTTTGATCGTGCCGCCCTTGCCCGCCGCATCGCGGCCCTCAAACACCAGGATCAGCCTGTAGCCGACATGCTTGATCCAGTACTGCATTTTGACCAGCTCCACCTGCAGGCGATAGAGCTCCGTTTCGTAGAACGGCCGATCCAGTTTCGGCAGTCCGCCTTCCTCGCTTCCAGGGCCCAGGTCGCCGACCATGGCCGCCGGCATCTCACGCGCTTCTTGATTGCGTGTGTTGGGCTTGGCCTGTTTGTGCGCGTTGCCCTTGGGCTGGCGGTGCTTGTTGCCCATGCCGGTGACGGTGGCCGATGCCGAGCTGATGCCTCTGGCATAGCGCCATTCCCCCTGGCTTGAACCGTTGCCGGCCGCACACTGTGGAGACCGGAGCTTGCGGGCGGCCCGTCGCTTAGGCCTTCGTGCCGCCGCAGTCCTGCCAGCGATCGAGCAGAGCACTGAGCTCCTGCTTCATCGCCAGCAGCTCCGCCATGCGCTGATCAATCGAATCCAGCTTGGTGGTGATGCTGACCTTCAGCACCGAGCAGTTGCACACCCCGGAGCGGCGCACCTCCAGGATTCGGATCAACTCCGCCAGGGGAACATCCATCGCCCGCAGCGCGCGGATCAGGGCCAGATCGGCCAGGATCGCGGTATCGAACAGGCGGAACCCGCCCTCCGAGCGAGTACTGGCCTCGATCAATCCCTGATCGCAATAAAACCGGATGGTCTTCACCGACACGCCAGAGCGCCGGGAGACCTCGC
>JBEIQU010000222.1:0-3457 GCA_040376355.1 Prochloraceae cyanobacterium
AGGAAGCCCAGGCAGCTGCCCGCCAGGGCGGCAGCCAAGAGGCCAGGTGCCGGTTGGTTGAGGCTGTAGCTCACCGACAGCAGACCCACGGCCGCGATGCCGCTCACGCCGGCGGCCAGGCCATCAAGGCCATCGAGCCAGTTGATCGCGTTGGTGATGCCCACCAGCCAGATCACGGTGGTGAGCAAGCTCAGGCCATCGGAGAGCTCAATCGCGCCGGGGGCACCACCGAAGGGATTGAAGGGCAGATCAATCGCTCCGATGCGCACCCCCTGGCTCCACACCGCCATCGCCACCAGCAGCTGGCCTGCCAGCCGCGGCAAGGGCGGCAGGGCGAACAAATCGTCCGCCAGGCCGATCACAAAGAAGCAGAGAGCACCAGCGAGGGTGGTCCAGATCTGGGCGTCCTGCAGGGGCGGCAGGGCCACGAAGCCCCCCAGCCACCAGATCAGCAGCAACGCCAGCACAAAGCCCGCCACGATGCCCACACCGCCCAGCCGCACCATCGGCGCGGTGTGCTGCTTGCGGGCATCCGGTTGATCGATCAGGCCCCAGCGCAAGCCCAGGCGACGCACCAGCGGCACGATCAGGGCTGTGAACAGGGCCGCACAGCCGAAGGCCAGAACGGCAGCGAGATCCGGCCGGCTGGAGATCATCGAGGACGCTGCACGGTCGGAAGCGGAACCCCGAAGGCCCCAGTCGGCCGAAGCTTAAGCAGCGCGTGGCGTTGCGGCGATGCCTGAACGGGGCCGCGGCGGCCAGTCGTTCAAGCGGGCTGCAGGGCGCGCTGCGCGCTGTAGAGGGGGAAGCGCGCGCACAGGGCGGCAACGCGGTCGCGGCAGCGCTGCTCGATGGCGCTGTCCTCGGGGTTGAGCAGCCGATCGGCGATCACATCGGCCACCTCACGGAAGGCCGCCGCATCGAAGCCACGGGTGGTGCAGGCGGCGGTGCCCAGGCGCAGGCCACTGGTCACGAAGGGCGACTGCGGGTCAAACGGCACCGTGTTCTTGTTGGCGGTGATGTGCACATCACTCACCAGCAGATCGGCCACCTTGCCGGTCATGCCAATGCTGCGCAGATCAAGCAGCACCAGGTGGTTGTCAGTGCCACCGCTCACCACGGCAATGCCGCGCTCCTGAATGCGAGCCGCCAGGGCCTGGGCATTGGCCACCACCTGCTGGGCATAGGCCTGGAAGCTGGGCTGCAGCGCCTCCCCGAAGGCCACCGCCTTGGCGGCGATCACATGCTCCAGCGGGCCGCCCTGGGTGCCGGGGAACACGGCCTTGTCGAACTGCTTGGCGAACTCCGCATCGCGGCAGAGGATCAGGCCGCCGCGGGGGCCCCGCAGGGTTTTGTGGGTGGTGGTGGTCACCACATCGCAGACGGGCACAGGGTTGGGGTGCACCCCGGCGGCCACCAGACCAGCGATGTGGGCCATGTCGGCCAGCAGGTAGGCCCCCACCTCATCGGCGATGGCACGGAAGGCCTCGAAGTTGATCGTGCGCGGATAGGCGGAGTAGCCGCAGACGATCAGCTTGGGTTTGTGCTCCAGCGCCAGCTGGCGGATGGTGTCGAAGTTGAGCTGCTGGGTGTCGGGATCAACGCCGTACTGCACCACCTGGAACCACTTGCCGCTCACGTTCACGGGGGAGCCGTGGGTGAGGTGGCCGCCGTGGCTGAGGTCCATGCCCATGATCGTGTCGCCGGGCTGCAGCAGCGCCAGGAACACGGCGAAATTGGCCTGGGCGCCGCTGTGGGGCTGCACATTGGCCCAGGCGGCACCGAACAGCTGCTTGGCCCGCTCGATCGCCAGCTCTTCGATGGCATCCACGTGCTCGCAGCCGCCGTAGTAGCGCTTGGACGGCAGGCCCTCGGCGTACTTGTTGGTGAGCACCGAGCCCTGGGCCTCCATCACGGCACGGGAGGCGAAGTTCTCGGAGGCAATCAGCTCGAGATGGCTCTCCTGCCGCTGCAACTCCTTGGCGATCAGGGCAGCGATGGCGGGATCGCCGGCAGCCAATGGAGCGTTGACGGCTGCAGCGCTGGACTCCGCCATGGCAGGACAAAAGGGGGACTGTGGCCGTGATCGTAAGAAACTGCAGCAGGGCTGGCTGCGGTCCCATGGCCCCCAACAGCCAACCAACAAAAAACCGCCCCGAAGGACGGTTTGAGTCAGGCGCGCCTGGAGAGATTCGAACTCCCGACCCTCTGATCCGTAGTCAGATGCTCTAATCCGCTGAGCTACAAGCGCCTGGGCCTGCCCCAATATTTTCCTCACACCGAGGGCCCATCCGTCAACCGGCGCTTCCCACCCCTGGTTTCTCCCCGCCCCCATGCCGATCCGTTGGTACGGCCCTGCCGACCCTGAAGACCCCACCTACCGCCACTTCGCCCGGATCGTGAATCTGGCGCTGCACACCATGGCCTTCGCCGCCGTGAACAGCGGCCTGTGGTTTGTCCAAAACATGCGCCACCCCTGGCCCCATCTCGCCTGGCTCACCGAAGCCTGGGGCCTGCTGGTGCTGGCACAACTGGTGAGCGTGGTCGTGCGCCGGCCCCAGGCGCCATCCTGAGCACAGCCCCCGGTTCCGCCATGCCCCTCTCCGCCAGCGAGATCCGTGATCTGCAGCAACAGATCGCCGATCGGCTCTACATCCAGATCGCCGGCTGGCATCTCTACCTAGGCGATGCGGGCCTGGCGGAGGCCCTGGCAATCGAATGCGCCGCGAGGCTCGAGCAGGGGGCCGGGGTGTGCGCTCGCCAGGCCCTCGAGGCGGTGCAGGTACCGATTGGGGGTGGCAGTAGCCGCCTGCCGCTGGCGCGGCTGGTGCCCGCCGGCCAACTCCAAGATCTGGAAGACCTCCTGGCCAATCACGGTTAGGGTTGCGGATCCCGCAGCCGCCCCGTGCTGGTCATCGAGGTCACCAACGCCCGCGAGGTGGTGCGTCAGCGCATCGGCCGCCTGGGCAGCCGGCTGATCGGCAAGGTGGTGGACGCCGAGGCCCAGGTGGAGAAGGCCCTGATGCAGGAGATGGAAACCGCCTTCCGCGATTTCGGCATCGAGGCACGGATCTATTCCGTGGATGGCCCGGCGATGGTGGGCCGCAGCCACCTGGAGCTGCCGATCCAGGTGCGCGAAGAACGCGTGGTGGAGCTTTGAGGCCGCTGCCCTAACGGCCGAACGGCAACCGGGCCTTGAGCTGCCCCTGCACCTGCCGGATCAGCTGATCCATTTCCGGCACCCGCGCCCCCGCAGCCAACAGCCCGTACACCAGCAGCGAGGCTGCTCCGGCCAAGCTGCACTCCAGCAAGCGCCCCCCCAGGCCGGTGGGCCAGGCGATACCAGTGGCGAGGCCCCAGGCCACCAGGCCCGAAGCCACCGCCGCCCCCAGCAGCAGCAGCGAATCGCGCCCCCACACCCGCAGGGGCAGCCCGCCCAAACGCCGCTGCAGGGCCA
>JBEIQU010000110.1:0-5664 GCA_040376355.1 Prochloraceae cyanobacterium
CGCTGCAGGTGGGGCAGCCTGAGGGCGGGCAGGTGGAAAGCCGGCAGGGTGAAGGCGGGCAGGGTGAGCGGGGGCAGCTCGAAGGGTGGCCAGCGCCAGGCGGGACCATCCCAGAGGTCGTCCTCCTCGTCGTTGTCGTCTTCGGCGTCCAACGCGTCGCTGGCGTGGCTGTCGAGGCCTTCCAGATCTGAGAGGGGCGGCATCAGGGTGAAGTCGGGCCAGCCCGCGCCGACGTCGGCACCGGTGGAGTCCATGGCCCCGTCGCCGCCGCCGCTGGCGCGCTGGCGGCCGTGGATGCGGTCCTGCTGGTCGACATAGGCCTGCACGTCCCGGTCCGCGAACCAGGCGTCCAGGTCGGCTTCGGCTTCGATGTCACGGAAGCCCGGCAACACCTCGGTGCTCAGCCAGTCGCGGCAATGGGCGCAGAGGGCGGCGAGGGGTTCCTCCCCCTGCTGTTGAACCCAGGCCTGCAGGTCGGCATCGGCGCCGGCGTCAAACAGGGCCTGGGCTTCTTCCACTTGCCCCAGCAGCAGCTGCTGGCAGGCCATGAACACCTCCATGCCCGCCTGGCCGCTGCTCTGCAAGCGTTCCAGGGCCGCCAGGATTCGCTCGGGCTTGCGTTGCACGAAGCCGGCGGCGGTCAGGGCGAAGCTGGCCAGGAAATCAGCGGTGGCCGAGCCGGCCTCGGCCCAGCGGTTGAACAGATCCACCTGCTCCTGCACCGTCAGGAACTGGCGGATCTGTTTGAAGAAGGGTTGGAACTCGCTGGCGGGGAAGTCGGGGTCGTTCTCCCCTTCCAGGCCGCCCCGTTGCTGCACCAGCCGCTCCAGCAGGGCGATGCCCTCCTGGCGGGGGGTGTGGGCGGAGAGGTCACGGCTGATGAGATCCAGCACGCGGTAGGGAAGCAGGGTCTGCAGGTCGTGCTCGAGCCTCCGCCGTTGCTCCGGTTGCTGGCCCATGCGTTGCAGCAGCTGCAATCCCTGCTGCAGCAGTCGGGCTGAGGCTTCATAGCGCCGCTGTTCGCGGCAGTCCGCCGCCGCCCCCTGGCAGGCCAGGCCCGCCAGCAGGCTGAGATCCGCCTCACGGCTGCTGCCCAGGGCCGGAGCCTGGGGCGGTTGCAGGCCGCGGCTGGCGGCCTCGAAGGCTTCCTGGGCCTGGCCGGCCTCCAACAGCAGCAGCAACCCGGCCACTTCCTTGGAGGGGGGGATCTCCAGGGCGGCGATGGCGCCGTTGGCGCTGGCGGCAATGCTGGTGAGTTCCCGTTCGTAGCTCTGGCGACGCTCCTCATCGCTGAGCAGATCGGCCGAGGCCTGCAGCAGGTCAGCCCTGGCCTGCAGGGTGTCGAGGGTGAAGCCCTGATCGGGGGCTCGATCGAGCCGCTGCTGCAGGGTGCGCAGCACCGTCTCGCCGTCGGTGGTGGGGCTCACCCCCAGCAGGCGGAAATGGTCGATCGGCAGGTCCAAGCCGGGGCAGTCTCCAAGGGCTGGACTGTAGGCAGGGTCTGCGGTTTTGGCCCTGATTGCGACACCGTTTGGTGATGGACCCCGTACAGTCACCGCAGCATCAGAGCCCCCGGACAGCCGGACAGCGCGCATGACACAGGCAGATCTCGGCCAGGCTGGACTCGGTCAGGGTGTTGCCGAGAGCGGCGCCCCCGCCTGCTCCGCCGACCAGAACGCCGTTGGGCTGCACGCAGAGCGCCTGCTCAATCTCTACCCCTCCAAGCCCGCCACCGTCTCGCGCGATGAGGGCTTGCTGATTTATCGCGACATGGTCCTGGGCCGGCGCTTCGAAGACAAGTGCGCCGAGATGTATTACCGGGGCAAGATGTTTGGCTTCGTTCACCTCTACAACGGCCAGGAAGCCGTGAGCAGCGGGGTGATCAAGGCGATGAAGATGCAGCACGACTGGTTCTGCAGCACCTATCGCGACCACGTGCATGCCCTCAGCTGCGGCGTGCCGGCCCGCGAGGTGATGAGTGAGCTGTTCGGCAAGGAAACCGGCTGCAGCAAGGGGCGCGGCGGCTCCATGCACCTGTTCTCCAAGGAGCACCACCTGCTGGGGGGCTATGCCTTCATCGGTGAAGGCATTCCAGTGGCCCTCGGGGCGGCCTTCACCAGCCGCTACAAGCGCGATGCCCTGGGGGATGCCAGCAGCGATGCGGTCACGGCCGCCTTCTTCGGCGATGGCACCTGCAACATCGGCCAGTTCTACGAATGCCTGAACATGGCGGCCCTCTGGAAGCTGCCGATCCTGTTCGTGGTGGAGAACAACAAGTGGGCCATCGGCATGGACCACAACCGCGCCACCAGCGATCCGGAGATCTGGCGCAAGGCCGCCGCCTTCGGCATGGCCGGTGAAGAGGTGGATGGCATGGATGTGCTGGCGGTGCGTGGTGCCGCCCAGCGGGCCATCGAGCGGGCCCGCGCCGGCGAGGGTCCCACCCTGCTGGAGTGCCTCACCTATCGCTTCCGGGGCCACTCCCTGGCGGATCCCGACGAGCTGCGGGCCGAAGCGGAGAAGGAGTTCTGGGCGCAACGCGACCCGATCAAGCGCCTGGCGGCGCACCTGATCGAGCACAACCTGGCCAACGCCGATGAGCTCAAGGCGATCGACAAGGAGATCGACGCCGAGGTGGCCGATTGCGTGGAGTTTGCCCTGGCGGCCCCCGAGCCCAAGGCCGAGGAGCTCACCCGCTACATCTGGGCGGAAGACTGAACCGCGCCCGCGCGCCCTACAGCGCGTGTAACCGGGCCTGCTCCAGGGCGGCCCGGAACACCAGGCTGTGGCGCTGCACCAAGGGAGTGAGCTCGTCGTAGCCGCCGCCGATCACCGTGGCCACCGGGATGTTGCGCCGCAGGCAGGCATCCAGCACCAGGCGATCCCGTTGCAGTAACCCTGTGCTGCTGAGGTTCAGGCGCCCCAGGCGATCGCTGCGGTGGGGGTCCACACCGGCGTTGTAAAGCACCAGCTGCGGTTTCACCTGATCCAATACCGCGGGGATGCGATCTCCCACGGCAACCAGGTAGTCGTCGTCGCCGAGGCCATCGGCGAGGGGACGGTCGACATCGCTGCATTGCTTGTGCAGCGGGAAGTTGCTGGCGCAGTGGGCGGAGAGGGTGAACACCCGTGGATCGTCCGCAAAGATGGCGGCCGTGGCATCCCCCTGGTGCACGTCCAGGTCGATCACCATCAGTTGTTGCAGCGCCCCTTCCTCCAGCAGCACCCGGGCGGCCACGGCGCAGTCGTTGAAGATGCAGAACCCGCTGCCGTGGCTCGGGAAGGCGTGGTGGGTGCCGCCGGCCAGATGGCAGGCCAGGCCATGGCGCAAGGCCAGCCGCGCCGTGAGCACCGTGCCACCCACCGCCAGCCAGGTGCGCTGCACCAGCGGAGCCGTGGCCGGTAGGCCGATGCGGCGCTGCTCGCTGGGGCTGAGGTCGCCGCGGGCAAAGGCTTGGTGGTAGGTGCGCTGGTGCACCAACTCCAACCAGCGCCGCGGCACGGGCAGGGGCTGCACCACCTGCTGCGGCTGGGCCACCCCCTGATCCAGCAACAGCTGATGCAGCAGGCGGAATTTCGCCATCGGAAAGCGATGGCTGCTGGGCAGGGGCGCCGAGTAGGCCGGGTGGTAGACGAGGGGCGGCCTCAGGGCAGCGGCATCACATCGCTGTGGGCATTCTGCGGGTGAGGTGGCGCAGCTTGCGCAGTGCCTTCAGCTCCACCTGCCGCACCCGCTCGCGGGAGACATCCAGCATCCGGCCGATTTCCGCCAGGGTGTGGCGCTCTTCCCCCTCCAACCCGAAGCGCAGTTCCAGTACCTGCCGCTCCTGGTCGGTGAGGTGGCTCAGCCAACGGCCAAGCTGCTCGTGGTGGATGCTGCGCTCCACCTGATCCAGGGGTTCGGCGTGGCTGGTGTCGGCGATGAGGTCGCCCAGGAAGCTGCGGCCCTCTTCCCCGTTCACTGGGGCGTCAAGGCTGGAGGTGGTGAGCGACTGGCGCAACAGGCTGTCGAGCTCCTCGATCGGCATCTCCATCGCCTCGGCGATTTCCTTGCGGCTGGGCATGGCCCCCAGCTTGTGGGCTAGATCCAGGCTCACCTTGCGCACGGCGCTAAGGCGCTCCGCCAGATGCACCGGCAGCCGAATCGTGCGCGACTGGCAGGCGATGGCCCGGGTCATGCTTTGGCGGATCCACCAGAACGCGTAGGTGGAGAACTTGTAGCCGCGGGTGGGGTCGAACTTCTCCACAGCCCGCTCCAGCCCCAGGGACCCCTCCTGGATCAGATCCAGCAATTCCAGACCCTTGCCCTGATATTTCTTGGCAACGCTCACCACCAGGCGCAGATTGGCTTTCATCATCCGCTCCTTGGAGCGGCGGCCTAAACGAATCGTTCGCTTCTCCTGATCGCTGTAATTCTCGTCACGATTCTCTTCAACAAGCCGCATCATGGCTTGCACCTGATTGCCCAATTCAATCTCTTCCGCCGGCGTGAGCAGGGGCACACGGCCGATGGTGGAGAGATACCAACTAATGGGGTCGCTGCTGCGCCGGCGACTGCTGGCGCTCGCGGATAGGCCCGAGGCTGTCATGAGCCCATTCCTGGAAAGTGGCAGAACTTTCCTACGCGTTTTGCAAAAACTGTTGTGGCTTCAGACACGCTTCAGCTTTCAGCAGCAAAACCACACACAAACGTTGAGACTCGCTGGGTTGCGTGTGTTTTTCGTGACGCACTCTTGAAGATCTTTATGTTTATTGCGTGATTGCAGGCAGCATTTCGGCAACCGCCATGGCGGTGGCGCCGCCCGTCCCCCGTTGTGCGGCGGCGGCGCATCCCGCTTGGGCGTGGCTGAGGGCTGCCAGGGCCAGCAGCGCTGCGTCGGCCCCCTGCCCCGCCGCCCAGGCCCGGGCCCCCAGGCCGCCGGCGTAGCCGGCGAGCACATCCCCTAGGCCGGCGCGGGCTGCGGCGGCGCAGGCCTGACTGAGCTGCCAGCGGCGGCCATCGCCGGCGGCCACCACGCTGCGGGCCCCCTTGAGCAGAAGGCTGCAGGGGTGGTGGTCCGAGGCCTGTTCCGCCCCGCGGCTGGCGGCCTCCAGAGGCGGCAGCTCGGCCCACTGGGGGAACAGCCGTTGGAATTCGCCCGGGTGGGGCGTCAGCCAGGTGGGGCCAGCCCGATGGTGCAACCAGGCCAGGGGGTCGCGCTCGGCAAGGCGGTTGAGGCCATCGGCATCGATCACCAGCAGTCCGGTAAAGGCCTGAAGCCGCTGCCAGCTGGGCTGCTCGGTGGTGGTGGAGTCGACCTCAGCTCCCAGGCCCGGCCCGAGCACCACCGCATCCAGGCGTTCCAGGGCTGCCTGCGGCAGCGCTGCCAGGCACAGGCCGCCGGCGCTGTGATCGGGCAGGGCGGCGCTGAGCACCACATGGGGCTGCAGGCTCCAGAGCTGCTCGGCCACTCCATCGGGCAGGGCGGCCCTGAGGCTGCCGCAGCCACTGGCGCTGCCCCCCTGCAGCGCCAGGGATGCTGCACCCTGGTAGGCGGAGCTGCCCGCGATCACCAGCAGGCGTCCGCGCTGATATTTGGCGGCGGCGGGGTCGAGCCGTGGCCAGGGGGCCGACATCAGGTCGCCCTCCTGCAAGGCCAGCGGTTGCTGCAGGGGCAGTGTCTC
>JBEIQU010000248.1:0-2920 GCA_040376355.1 Prochloraceae cyanobacterium
CCGCTCCGGTCGCCCAGGGCCTGGACCCAGCCCAGCTCAGGGTCTTGGCAGAGGGGTTGGCAGGGCTCCAGCAGGGTGGTCTGGCCGCGGTGAAGCTCGAAGCCCTCCAGCTCCACCGCTTCGCCAGCCGCCGCCGGCCACTGGGCGGCACTGCGCCGCTGCCGCAGGGCTTTGGTCTGCTTGAAGGCGGTGCGCAGGGGCAACAGCCCTACCCCGGCCACGGCGACGCCGGCCGCCCCCTCCAGGCCGTCGGGGTCGTGCAGTTCGCGCCCGAGCAGCTGCAGGCCTCCGCAGATGCCAAACACATGGCCGCCGCCCGTGGCGTAGCCCCGTAGGGCTTCCCCCAGGCCACTGCGCGTCAGGGCCTCCAAATCCCGCAGGGTCTGCTTGCTGCCCGGCACCACCACGGCATCGGGTTGGCCCAGCTCCTCGCCGGGCGCCACCCAACGCAGTTGCACGCTGGGTTCAGCCTCCAGAGGGTCGAGATCGGAGAAGTTGCTCAGGGAGGGGAGCTTCAGCACCGCAATCTCCAGCTCGGCGCCGTGCTTGCGGCCCCGCCGCTCCAGCAGATCGAGGGAGTCTTCGGGGGGAAATAGCTCATCGAGCCAGGGCATCACCCCCAGCACCGGGATGCCGGTGTGGACCTCCAGCCAGCGGCGTCCTTCATCGAACAGCTCGCGGCGGCCGCGGAAGCGGTTGATCAACAGGCCGCCGATCAAGGGCCGCTCCACGGGACGCAGCAGGGCCAGGGTGCCCACCAGCTGGGCGAAGACGCCGCCGCGCTCGATATCGGCCACCAGGATGCAGCGGGCGCGCAGGTATTGCGCCAGGCGCAGGTTGGTGAGATCGCGCGGCTGCAGGTTCACCTCCACCGGGCTGCCGGCCCCCTCCAGCACCAGTCGCCCCCCTGGATGGGTGCTCTGCAGCTCCCTCAGCCCAGCGCGGATGGCCGCCCAGCCCGGCCTGAACCAGTCGCGGTAGTAGTGCTCGGCGCGGCAGCTGCCCACCGAGTGCCCCAGATGGATCACCTCACTGGTGGAGTCGCCCTGGGGCTTGAGCAGCACCGGATTCATGGCGCACTGCGGCTCCAGCCCCGCCGCCCAGGCCTGCAGGGCCTGGGAGTAGGCCATCTCCCCGCCCGCCTGATCCACCCAGGCGTTGTTGCTCATGTTTTGCCCCTTGAAGGGCAGCGGTGTTTCGCCGCGGCGCTTGAGCACGCGGCAGAGGGCGGCCGTCATCAGCGACTTGCCGGCGCCGCTGCTGGTGCCCAGCACCATCAAGGGGGTGGGCCTGGTTGACCCCATCAGCCGGCGACTTCGCTCATGGCAACGCGAGCCTCACGCCACAACGGTGGCTACGGAGGTCTGGGCCTGTGGCGGCGGACATGCATCCGCCGCCAGCCCCTGCAGATGGAACTGAATGGCGGCCTGAATCTCTGCCAGAACGGCCTCGCGGGTGGCCGCTGATGCCACGCAACCCGGCAGGTCGGGCACATAGGCGCTGAAGTTGTCCCCAGCTGGCTCGATCACAACAGCGAAGGCCTGGCTCATGGCAAGCGAACTCCTGACTGCCTGGTGATGCTCTTCAGCGTGCCGGTCGCGAGCGTGTCGCTTGGCTTCCCCGCAACCGTAACGCGACCCGGACGGCTCGGATGCTTGAACTGACGGTGGCTACCGCGCGTGGCGATCACGAACCACCCGTCTTCGAGCAGTCTTCGGATCACCTCTCGAACCTTCAACCATCACCCTGGATCCTCTCTCCGACGGTTGCTGAGGACGATGCCGGCAGCATCCGAGAAAACACGGTTCGTAGCTGCGGATTCACAGCTGCGGGTTCACAGCCGCGGCCAGTGGCGCTGCAGCCAGTGGCGCAGTCGGCTGAGGGCACGGGCGGGGGGGATGTCGCGGGACCAGGCCTCGACCACCTGGCGGCCCAGCGGGGTGAGCCGCACGCGCTCGGTGAGGCCCTGGCCGTCCACCTCCCGCCGCAACACCCCCAGGTGGATCAGCCAGATCAGATCGTCCTCGGTGCGGCTGGGCTGCAGCCGCTGCCGGCTCAGCTGTGGCCAGTCGTTGCGGGCGGCCAGTTGCGTGCTGCTCAGGGCCGTGCCCTCCAACTCCCGGTAGAAGGCCAGGCGAAAGGGCAGGCAGCGCAGCGCCCGCCGGGCCCGTTGGAGGGCCCGTTGATCCTGACGGCTGGGGGCAGGGCTGGTCACGCGCACGGGGCTTCCGCTGCCATTGTCTTGCCCAGCTGTCCCCGATTGCCGTGCTGCTGTTGGCCTCCGCTTCTCCGGCACGCCGCCGTCTGCTGGAGCAGGCGGCCATTCCCCACCGGGTTCAGGTGAGTGGCGTGGATGAGGAGGCCATCCGCCATCCGGATCCGGCCCAGTTGGTGCAGTTGCTGGCGCGGGCCAAGGCGCGGGCGGTGGCCGGCAGGCTGTCGCAGGCGCATGCCGATGCTCCGTGCACGGGTGTGCTGGGCTGCGATTCGGTGCTGGTGTTTGACGGCACGGTGTTCGGCAAGCCCCGCGATCCCGCCGAAGCCATCGAACGCTGGCGGCGCATGGCGGGCGGCTGGGGAGATCTGCAGACGGGCCATTGCCTCCTGGCCCCTGCGGATGGGTCTGAGCGGGTCGCCACCGTCACCACCCGTGTGCAGTTTGCGCCGCTGACCGACGCCGAGATCACTGCCTACGTGGCCACCGGTGAACCGTTGCAGTGTGCCGGGGGCTTTGCCCTGGAGGGCCGCGGCGGTGCCCTGGTGGAGCGGATTGAGGGCTGCTACTCCAACGTGATCGGCTTGAGCCTGCCATGGCTGCGCCGATGGCTCAGCCATGGGATGTGATGCCGTTGCCAACCCCCCAGCGGATGGCTACCAGCAAGGAAGTGCTCTCCCTTCCCATGACGCGTTTCTCCTGTTC
>JBEIQU010000126.1:0-5337 GCA_040376355.1 Prochloraceae cyanobacterium
CCACCCAGGCGCTGCTGCTGCAGCTCGGGCCAACCCTGACGGGCAAGACGGTGATTCAGGTGGGCACCATCGGCCCCGATGAAAGCCGGGAGCTGGCTTCAGCGGTGCAGGGGTGGGGCGGTCGCTACCTGGAGGCCCCGGTGCTGGGCAGCCGGCCGGAGGCCCTGGAGGGCCGGCTGCAACTGATGGCCGGCGGACCGGCCGCCCTGGTGGAGGAGGCCATGCCCCTGCTGCGGCACCTGGCCCAGGACCCCCGCTATCTGGGGGAGGTGGGCAGCGCCATGGCCACCAAGCTGGCCCTCAATCAGTTGATCGCCAGCCTCACCCACGGCTTCAGCCTGTCGCTGCATCTGGTGCAGCGCAGTGGCGTGCCCGTGGAGGCCTTCATGGATCTGCTGCGCAGCAGCGCGCTCTACGCCCCCACCTTCGACAAGAAGCTGGATCGGGAGCTGCAGCGTGACTACGGTGACCCCAACTTCCCCACCGCGCACCTGCGCAAGGATCTGGCCCTGTTCCAGGGGGCGGCGGTGCAGGCGGGCCTCAACGCCAGCGGCCTGGAGAGCCTGCTGACCCTGCTGGAGGGAGCCACCCCCGCAGGCCTCGATCCGCTCGATTACTGCGCCCTGCACGAGCTCACGGCTGGCCGTGAAGCTGCTGCAACGCCTGGCTAAAGGCAGGGGCCGCCTCAGGGCCCCAATGACCCTCCAGGGAGCGCTGATCAGCCCCGGGCGTGTAGAGCATCCGCAGCGACCAGAGGGTTCGATCGCCCTGCAGGGCCACCCACCAGGCACCCCGCTCCAGCTCCAGCTCGATCGACTCCTCCGCCATCAGCTGATCCAGCAGCGCCCCGTGCTGAGCCACCAGATCGGCCACCGCCTGGCGCAGGGCCTCCGCTTCGGCGGCCGTGAGCTCCATGGCCCAACCCGCACCGCCCACCAACACAGAAAAGGGCTGACGGTGGCCATCCCAGGCCAACCGCCAACCCTCTCCTTCTCTCTGGATCATCGTTGCGGGATCAGGCGCCGACCGCAGCCAGCTCAGCCGGGCAGCAGATCGGGCTGGTCCTGCTCATCGCTGAGCTCGATGATCGCCCGCTGCACGGGCTTCACCATCGAATCCTCCAGCAGGCCATCGAAATCATCGAAGCGGCGCTGCTTGGCCCGGAACGCGATGCGCACCGTGGTCAGGTAGCGGTTGCTGGAATGGCGCACCAGGCTCTCGGCGCGCTGGGCGAGCTCCTTGGGGCTGACATTGACGCCGAGATACATGCACTACTCACCAATGGACCCATCGTAGGTCAGCAGGCTGCCGGACAAGGGCACACGCACCGGGAACACCAGGGGCTCCGATCCCGGAGCCAGCACACGGATCTCCCGCACCAGGCCCAGGGCCGCCAGCGGCGGCCGCAACAACCCCACCACGGCACTGATCAGCTCGCGGTGGGCACGGTCCCGGCACTCAATGCGCAGGCTGCCCCAGCCGCGGCTGATGCGGCAGGCCAGCAGGGGATCCAGCTGGTGCGCCAGATCCGGGTCCTCCCGGTAGAAGGAGAACACCGCCAGGGACAGCCGATCCATCGCAGCTCCAGACCCGCTGGACTCACCATGGAGCTCCGGGGTGCGCCACGCTCAGAGGCGGCCGTTTCCCTTCAGCTTTGCGCCCATGGCCGGCACCCTCGCCATCGACCTGGGCAGCACCACCACCGTGGTGGCCTACCAGGGGGCTGCTGAGCAGAGCCCACAGCTGGTGGCGCTCCCACCGATCAGCACCCCTGACCCGGCGGTGATCCCGAGCCTGATCTGGCTGGCGAAGGGCGACTCCGCGGTGCCCCTGATCGGCCGCCAGGTGATCGAGGCAGGCCTGCTCGAGCGCAGCACTGCTGGCCTTCACCGGGATTTCAAGCGCTGGATCGGCGCCGACACGGCGGTGGGCAGCGGCGGGCTCCTCAGCCCCGAGCAGTGCGGTCAGCTGTTGCTGGAGCAGATCTGGCAGCGGCTGCCGGCGCAGCTGCAGCCCGAGCGCCTGGTGCTCACCGCACCGATCGACAGCTACCGCGGCTACCGCCAGTGGCTGCTGGAGGCCAGCGCCAACCTGGCGGTGCCGGAGGTGGCCCTGGTGGACGAACCCACCGCCGCCGCCATCGGCGCCGGACTCCCCCCCGGCAGCCGCGTGCTGGTTCTGGATCTGGGGGGTGGGACCACCGACCTGTCGCTGGTGGCGCTGCAGGGGGGTGAAGGCCGGGCCGCCGTGATGGCCCAACTGCTGCGCTTCGGCGGCCGCGACCTCAACGACAGCCGCCAGGCCCTGCGCACCGCCACCGTGCTGGGCAAGGCGGGGCTGGCGCTGGGGGGCCGTGACATCGACCGCTGGATCGCGGAAGCGCTGCAGCCCCAGACGCCCCTGACGACCGACCTACTGAGCGCCTGCGAGCGCCTCAAGTGCGCGTTGAGCAGCGACGAGTCGGCCCTGGCCCTATGGAGCAGTGCCAGCCCCAGCTGCCCGCAACCGGTGGAACTGCGGATGGAGCGCCGCCAACTGGAAGACCTGGTGGAGCGCCGCGGCCTGCTGACCCTGCTCGATGAGCTCCTGGAGCAGGTGCTGGCCTCGGCCCGGGGGGCGGGGGTGGATGCCCGGGACATCGACGCAGTGCTGCCGGTGGGCGGCAGCAGCCGCATGCCAGTGCTGCGGCGCTGGCTCCAGGAGCGCCTGCCCGGGGTGCCGTTGCGGGGGGAACGGCCTGTGGAGGCGGTGGCGCTCGGGGCCCTGCGACTCACCCCCGGGGTGGCCGTGAAGGATGTGCTGCACCGGGGCGTGTCGCTGCGCTGCTGGGACCAGCGCAGCGGCGAACACCGCTGGCACCCGCTGTTCGTGCCCGGGCAGACCTGGCCCAGCGATCAACCGCTGATCCTGCGGTTGGCCTGCAGCCGATCCGAGCAGACGGAGCTGGAGCTGGTGCTCGGGGAGCCGAGCCAGGAGCAGCGCCGTGAGGTGGTGTACGTGGAGGGGCTGCCCGTGCTGCGGCGGCGGCCCGCAGGCAGCGGCCGCGTCGATCCCTGGCCGGACCCTCCGGCTGCCCTGCCGCTGCAGCCTCCCGGCGACCCCGGTCAGGACCGCCTGGAACTGCGCTTCTCCATTGACCAGGACGGAACCCTGCAGCTGCAGGCCACCGACCTGCTGGGCCAACAACCGCTGCCGCCCCTGGCCCTGGGGCGTGTGCGTTGAGGTGCCGGCTGGCGCTCTGCCCCCGCCACCGTGATGGCGGGCCCACGCATCCATAGAACAGTGCAGCGAGCCGCCCCATCCCCTTGGCCATCCGCCGGCACCGGCTTCCACGCTTCTGGCTGGTGCTCACGCTGGGACTGGTGACCTCCGGGGTGGGGGGCGCCTACTGGTGGGAGAAACAGCTGCCTGAGCGGTTGGCCCAGGCGGCCGCCCAGGGACGCCTCGATGACTGCCTGCTGTATGGCGAACAGCTCGCCGCCCTGCGCTGGCTGGGGGGCAAAGCGCCACAGGAGCAGGGACAGTGCCGCCGCCTGAAAGCCGAGGACCTTTGGCAGCAGCAGCGCTGGGGTGAGGCCCTGCGGCTGCAGCAACAACTGGTGAATTCCGGCACCAGCACCGCCGCCGACCAACAACGCCTGCTCAGCTGGCAGCGCCAACTGGAGATCCGGGCCCTGCAGCGCTACCGCGATGGCGACCTGCAGGGGGCCCTGGCCCTGCTCTCCAACCTGAGCGTCGCCCAGAACGCCGATGGCACCAGCCTGGGTGACAGCCTGCGGGAGGACTGGAACCGCAACCGGTACCAACAGCAGCGGGCCGCGCAACTGATCCCGCAACGGCGCTGGTGGGAAGCCCTCGACGCCCTCAACCGCATCGACCACCCCTGGTGGAAACAACGCACCCTGGGGCTGCGGCGCCAGGTGGAACAGGGGATCGCCAGCCTCAAGGACAGCGTGGAGCGGGAACACGACTCCCACGGGGGCACCATCCAATCCAATGTGCCGCCGGAACGGCTCAACCAACTGATCACTGAAAAAATGGCCCGCGGCCTCGACGACTGGCAGGCCTTCAGCGCCGCCTGCCGGGAACTGGGGGGCAAGGTGGTGGAAGCCGGCCCGGAAACCAGCTGTCGGCGCTGAAGGCCCGTGACAAGATGGGCGCCTTCGCACGCAGCGCCCTCCATGCAACCCGGTGATCAGGTCACGGTGAGCCAGAGCGTTGTGGTGTACCACCACCCCGAACACCGGGGCCAGGCCTTCGATCTCAAGGGCCAACAGGGTGAGGTGTTCCAGGTGCTGAACGACTACAAGGGCCGCACCATCAGCCCCACCCTGCCGGTGATCGTGGCCTTTGGCCGTTTTCGGGCCCACTTCCGCAGCGATGAACTGGAGCCGGCCACCTAGCCAGGCTCCTTGAGCAGGAACACCCCCTCCTCCCCATCGATCTGCTGCAGGCACAGGGCGATCAGTTCCTGACGGCTGGTGGGGACCACCCGTCCACAGAAATCCGGCTGAATCGGCAGTTCCCGATGGCCCCGGTCCACCATCGCCAGCAGGGCGACACGGCGGGGCCGCCCCCAGGGCTGGAGGGCCTCCAGCGCAGCACGCACGGTGCGGCCGGTGAAGATCACGTCGTCCACCAGCAGCACCTCGCGGCCATCGAGGCTGGCGGGCAACTGGGTGGGTGGGGCCAGGCGCGTGCCCACCCGATCGAGATCATCCCGGTGGAAGGTGGGATCGAGGCTGCCGCAATCCACCGGGTGGCCGCACAACTGCTCCAGGCGCCGGGCCAGCACCTCCGCCAGGGCAACACCACGGGTGGGGATCCCTAGCACCAGCAGCTGGCGGCTGTCCGCCAGGCTTTCCAACACCTGCGACGCCAGGCGATGGAGCGTGCGATCCAACTCCGCGGCGGAGAGGATCTCAAGGCGATCGGCGGCCATGGCGGAAGGGCTCTGAACTGCTGTAGCCAAAAGCTGACGCAACCGGGATCACGGCGGGATCACGGATGGGTGCAGGGTAGGTTGGGTTTAGAAGGCGTCGCGGAAGCAGGCAGGATTCACCGGGTGACCGCTGTACCGTCCACCGACCAGGAATCCCCCCTCACCGACCGCGCCCATCGGGGCAACGTCTCCCCGGTGGTGCTCTGCATCCTCGATGGCTGGGGCTACCGCCATGACGACGCCCACAACGCCATTCGGGCGGCTGAAACCCCGGTGATGGATGCCCTCTGGCATGCCTATCCCCACACGCTGATCCAAGCCAGCGGGGCCGATGTGGGCCTGCCCGACGATCAGATGGGCAACTCCGAGGTGGGGCATCTCACCATCGGCGCCGG
>JBEIQU010000178.1:0-4221 GCA_040376355.1 Prochloraceae cyanobacterium
ACGCGGTCTTTTTTCTCGGGGCCTGCCATCACGCGCTCGATGGCGTCGTTCACCTCATCCATGGAGATTTCGGTGAGCTCACGGCGGGCCGCCAGGATCGCCGCTTCGTTGAGCAGGTTGGCCAGGTCGGCGCCGGTGTAGCCGGGGGTACGGCGGGCGATCTTGTCGAGGTCGACATCCTTGGCGAGGGTCTTGCCGCGGGCGTGCACGCCGAGGATCTGGAGACGACCGGCGTAGTCGGGGCGATCCACCACCACCTGGCGGTCGAAGCGGCCGGGCCGCATCAGCGCCGCATCGAGCACATCGGGGCGGTTGGTGGCGGCCACGATGATGATGCCGGTATTGCCCTCAAAGCCATCCATCTCGGTGAGCAGCTGATTGAGGGTCTGCTCCCGTTCGTCGTTGCCACCGCCGAGGCCCGCACCGCGCTGACGGCCGACGGCATCGATCTCATCGATGAACACGATGCAGGGGGCGTTCTTCTTGGCCTGCTCGAACAGATCGCGCACGCGGCTGGCGCCCACACCCACGAACATCTCCACGAATTCCGAGCCGGAGATCGAGAAGAAGGGCACGCCGGCTTCGCCGGCCACGGCCTTGGCCAGCAGGGTCTTACCGGTGCCCGGAGGGCCCACCAGCAGCACACCCTTGGGGATCTTGGCGCCGACGGCGGTGAAGCGATCCGGGTTCTTGAGGAAGTCGACCACCTCGGTGAGCTCGAGCTTGGCGCCTTCAATGCCGGCCACATCGCCGAAGGTCACCTGGGTCTGGGGCTCCATCTGCACCCGCGCCTTGCTCTTGCCGAAGTTCATGGCGGGGTTGCCGCCACCGCCCTGGGCACGGCGCAACAGGAAGAACAGTCCCCCCAGCAGCAGCAGCGGGAAGATCAGCGAGCCGATCGCCTGCTGCCAGGGCTGGGCCTGCCGGGAGGGCTCCACGGCGATGTCTACCTTGTGCTGCTCCAGCAGCTTGAGCAGATCTTTGTCGGGGGCGAGGTTCACCACGGCGCGCTGGCCGTTGTTCTCCACCACCTGGGCGGTGCCGCGGTCGGGGGCGATCAGCACCCGCGACACCTCATTGCCCTCCACGGCCTCCACGAAATCGCTGTAACGGAGCGTCCGCGGGGCGTTGGCCGGGTCGGGGCGATCCAGGAAGGCGGTGCCCACGGCGATCACCACCACGGCCAGGAGCACGTACAGCCCCGCATTGCGCCAGCGCTTCTTCACTTGGTTCTCCGACGTGGTGGTGGACGGTGATTAAGGAATGTTAACCGCCCTCAGGCGGCGGCCCGCAGCACCTCCACCACGCTACGGAAGGCGAACCACTCGGGGATCTCCTCACCGCCGCGCAGCATCTGGCGGAACTGGGTACCGCTGAGCTTCTTCACGTGCAGGCCGCGGGCCTCGGCGTGCTCGGCGGTCACGTAGCCCTCCTCCTCGGTGTACACGAGGTTGAGCGAAGGCACGGTCTCCATGCCCAATTCGGCGGCGTTCTCGCGGGCGAAATCCTGGGCCTGATAAGGGCCGTAGAAGTCGTCACCGCTCACCGAGCTCTTGCAGCCGGCCATGTCGCGGCCAATGATGAAGTGGGTGCAGCCGTAGTTCTTACGGATGATCATGTGCTGCAGGGCCTCACGGGGGCCGGCCATGTGCATCGAGTAGGGCAGGTAGGCCCAACGGATGCGGGGGTTGTTGACCTCGGCGGCAAGGCGCTCGTAGGTCTGGAAGCGCACCTCACCGGAGATGTCATCGTCCTGGGTGGGGCCGCAGGTGGGGTGCACCAGCACCACACCCTGCTCGCTCACATTGCTGGCGTCGAGGGCGCGGGTGAACAGCTCGTAGTGGGCGCGATGGATGGGGTTGCGGCACTGGAAGGCCACCACGTCCTGCCCCTCGGGCAGGGTGGCGCGCACCTCCGCGGGGGTCTTGCAGGGGAACACGCGGCGGGGCAGCTCCAGGCCTTGGATGGCGCCACCGAAGTAGAAGCGACCGCGCTCGGTGGCGATCATCTTCACCGCCGGGTGCTCGATCGAGGAGGTGCCGTAGCAGCCCAGGGCCTCACGGGCCTTGTCGGGTTCCCACTTGCTCTCCACCGTCATCACCGCCAGCTCCTGGCCCCGGTAGGTGAGCAGCAGCTTTTGGCCCACCGCGATGTCCTCGCGGTCGGTGTCCATCACGATCGGCAGACCGAACAGCAGGCCGCTGGTGGTGCGGTTGCTCTCCACCACCGAGCGGTAGTCGTCCTGGTGCATGAAGCCGCGCAGTGGGGAGAAGCCCCCCACCATCAGCAGCTCCACATCGCAGGCGTTGCGGTCCGAACACTCCACCACGTGATCCACACCAGCCTTGGCCGCCTCGCGCTGCTCCGCCGGCACCCGCAGGTCTACCAGGCTGCCGCCGTGGGGGGCAATCAGGCCTGTGCGGGCGGGGCTGGCAGTGCTCGTCATGGCAGGTGGGATGAGAGATCGGTCGATGGCGGCGATTCTCCCAGAGCGGGGCGGGCACCCCAGACCGAGCCACAAAAAAAGGGGGCCTGAGGCCCCCCTGCAGGCAGAACGCCGATCAGGCTCAGACCTTCTCCAGACGGCCGTACACCTGGCCGGTGATCTTCACGTCCACCGGGTCATGGCTGCCCATGTCGGTGTCGGAGGGCTGGATGGCGGTAAACACGCCGGCAAATTCACCGGTGGAGGCATCCACCTTGGTGATCGAGAGGTTCATTTCGCCGGTGCCATCGATGTAGCGCTTGCTGTTCTCGCGGGCCAGCTCATCGTCCTGACCGTTCAGAGCCACCAGTCCCTGGGCGTACTGCACACCGGTGGTGAGCGCACGGCCCTTGGGATCCAGGAAGTTGGAGGTGCGGTAGCTGGGAACGCGGTAGCTGCCGCTCAGGTCGGTGCTGGTGCTGAGGGCGGCGCCATCGGCGGTGGCCTCGAGGTCCTTGCTGGAGAAGGTGAAGGGCACCTCCTCACCACCGGGCATCAGCACGGTGACGATCTGGAAGTCGATCCCGCCGAGCTCTTTGAAGTTGATGCCGTTGCCGGTGACCGTCAGGTCGCCGTACACCTGGTCGAGGCTGGTGGTGAAGCGGGTCAGGATCTTGGTGGCCACGAACTGGGCCTCCTGACGCTTGTTGGTGGGTTCACCTTTCACATACACCTCAGCGGGGTGCATGCAGATCTCGCGCAGCTGGTACTTGCTGGAGCCGTCGAGGCTGATGGAGCCACGGGCCGAATCCGGCAGGGTCGGGCAGTCGTTGGCCAGACCGGTGTTGTGGATGTCGTCGTAGGTCAGGTTGGCCCGGTCGACCGCCTTGGCACCACCGCTGCAGGCGGTGACGAGGGTCAGACAGAGCGCCAGCACGATGGCCAGCAGGGGACGGAAACGCATGGGGAGAAGCCGGTCTGGCGGGGAAAACCTCTGGTTGGGGTGCGCCCGCTCGGGATACTACCGGTGCAAAAAGCCCATTCCGCGTACCATGTCGCGGCTCTCAACAACCTGTATGCGAGAGCGGTTGATCACCCCCTGATGAGCGCTGACAGCCCCGAAACATCCTCGTCCGAGCGTCTGGCCCAGAACGACTGGGAGGCGCGGTTGAGCAGCGAGCTGGCCGGGCTGCAGGGGCTGGCGGCTGAGGTGGATGGTGACCCGGAAGCGCTGCTGCTGCTGCTGCGTCGTCTGGAGGATCTGCACCGCACCATCCAGGACGGCCCCTTCCGCGCCAGCCTGCCCGCCGACCGCGGGGCCCTGTTCAACCTGCTCCAGGGCATGGAGCGCAGCGGCGGCTGGCCCTACATCCCGCGCCTGCAGCTGCGCACCTTCATGGATCTGATGCAGAGCGGCGACGACGACTCCGCCCTGGCCGCCTGAGCGCTAGCCCTGCGGTAGCAGGGCCGCCAGCGCCGAGAGCAGGCGATGGGCCACCGCCAGCTTGGGCTGCGGTGCGATGGGCTCCACCGCCTCACCCGGCCCCAGCAACCATCCCTCGTTGCGGGCAGCGCCAAAGCCCGTTCCGGCCTGATCGATCGGATTGGCGAACAGCAGGTCGCAGCCCTTGCGGGCGAACTTGGCCTGGGCCTGAGGCAACACATCGCCGCTGTGGGCGGCAAAGCCCAGGATCCGCTGGCCAGCCGGGCGCTGCTGCACCAGCTCCTGCAGCAGATCGGGCACCGTCTGCCAACCGACGGCCAGATGGGCTTCGAGGTCCTGCTTGTGGAGCTTG
>JBEIQU010000164.1:0-4486 GCA_040376355.1 Prochloraceae cyanobacterium
GCAGGGAACCGTAAGCCCCGGGGGGGTGCACCTGCACCTGAGCTTCTCCGATGGCGACTGCCAGGTGTGGGGAGGCCATCTCGAACACGGCAGCCTGATCCTGAAGGGGGCAGATCTGCTGGTGGGACTACTACCCGCCGGGGGGGCAGCCCGGGCATCCAACGGCGTCTCCGCGGACCAAGTCGGTCACGATCACAACGCCGAACCGCGCGTGACCATCGCCATGGCCGAGGGTTGCCCCTGGTCGCAGCGTGCCCTGCGCATGCTGCGCAGCCTGGGGATTCCCCATCACATCGAGATCACAGCTGAGGGCCCGGTACCCCAGATCAGCATTGATGGCCAAGCGATTGGTGGCTACAGCGAGCTGGCGGAACTCCACGGCAGTGGCGGCCTGGACGCGCTGCGGAGCCGTTGAGCCCCTCCTCCAACAGCCGTTGGCATCTCGAAACCCTCGAGGGCTGCCAGCTCGCCATCGGGGGCTACCCGTTGTTCCACTACGACGCCCGAGCGGGCGGGGGCCCTGCTGAGGCGTTGGAGCCCGTTGGTTCGGGCGGAGACCCTGTCCTGCAGCTGCAGTTCGACAGGGAACAACTGCAGATTCCGCCCCTAAACCGGCACACCACGCGGCTGCTGGGTGTGCCTCTGCCACCTGGCCTCACGATCACCATCGTGCCCAAGGCGCTGGGGGGGCAGCTCAAACCGAGCCGTGGTGAGGTACAGCTGCGCTTCGAAGCGGCCTTCCGGTTCCGGCTGCACTGGGCTGGTCGCTGTCTGCTGGCACCGCCTGACCTGACGGTGATGACCACCCTCAGCAGCCAGGGCTGCATCAGCCAGCGGCACCGCCGTCGTGGTGACGGCCTGAGCGGTGATGGCCTCTGCACCCTGGTGGGCGTCGCCGAGGTGCCCCGCTGCGGAGCCCCATGGCTGGATCGCTTTCTGGGGCTTCCGGATGAAGCGTTGGCGGTGCTGCGCTGTCGCCTCAGCCCCATCCCGGCGCCATGAGCATCCAACGCCTCAGGGACACCCTGGCCATCCCGCTGCTGCCACTCGGTCTTGCCTGGGGTCAGGAACTGCTGGACCAGTTGCTGTTTGGCGGGCGATGGAACCTGCCGATGCTGCCCCGCGGGCCGTTGTTGGGGGTGCTGACCGCTCCGTTCAGCCACGGGGGACTGGGGCATCTGGCGGCCAACACGCTGCTGTTTCTGCCGCTCTCCTGGTTGGTGTTGATGCAAGGCCGCCGGGCCTACCTGGCGGTGTGGCTCGGGGTGTATGCCCTGGCCCTACCGGTGTGGTGGCTGTGGCCCTCCGGCAGCCATGGGCTCTCGGGTGTGGTCTATGGCCTGTTGGGCTACCTGCTGGTGATCGGCTGGCTGGAACGGAGGCCTGGATCGATGCTGCTCTCGCTGGTGTGCCTGTTGACCTACGGCGGCGTCTTGCCCAGTCTGGTGCCGGTCTTTTCTGCCCCTGGGGTGAGTTGGATCGGCCATTTCAGCGGGTTCTGCGGAGGGGTGCTGGCGGCCACCGTCACCGGCCGCGATCGGCCATGAGGGGGCGCTGGACACTGCTGCTGGCCCTGGCCCTGTCCATGCCCGCCGGTGCCCTGATGCCAGCCGTTTTGGCCCAACCCTGGGCGCCGGGTCAGGAGCCACCGCCGCCGCCGCCCAAGCCGGCGGATCCGGCCCAGGCCCGTGCCCTGGACACGCTGCGTAAGGACACCCAGGGCTCCGCCAACGACAGACGCAGGCGCTATTTGCGGGCCGCCCATGACCTGTTGCACCGCTACTGGGCCAGCCGCGAGCAGCCGAAACTGTTGTTCGAGGGCGACAAGGCCGAAGGGTGTGGTGTGACCCGGGTGGAGCATCCGATGGCGTTCTATTGCCCACCGAGCAAAGAGATCGCCATGGCCCTCAATTTGCGGCGCAGTGTGAAATCAGCCCGCAACAAAACGGATAACGAGCTGCTGCTGCTGGATCTGGCGGTGCTCGCCCACGAATGGGGGCACCACGTGAATCGGGAGCAAGGGCGCGGCCCCTACAGCGGCGGGTTGGGGATCACGGTGAAGCAGGAGGAACTGGCGGCGGACTGGCGCACCGGTGTGTTTCTTGGTTGGTTGCTCAGCAGTGGCGCCCTCGGGGTGGAGGAGTTCTCCCAGACGGCCAACCTGATGTTCGAAATGGGCGATTACGAGCGCATCTCCCAGCAACACCACGGCTATCCAAAGGATCGGTTCGAGGCCCTCACCCGCGGACTCGATAGCCAGCTGAAGGTGGGCCAGCGGCTTGGGGACTGGACTGTGGACAGCCGGGAGGCCTTCAGCCGGCCCCTCCCCGCCGACCCCCTGGATCAGCAGCTGGGGCGCCGTCGCTATGAGGTGCAGCGGTTCGAAATCGACCGCAGCCAGCAGATCGCCACCAACGTGCTGGGGGGACTGCTGGGGGCCGCAAGCTGTGTTTGGGGGAGCCAGCAGCAGTGCCTCGGCATGGCCATGGAGCAGGGCAAAGGGAGGGCCCACGGCGCCTACACCCGCCGTGAGCTGACCTTGTTCTGCAGCAACGGCAGCTTTGACGTCAACGAGGATGACTTCGGCGTACAACCCCTGCGCCGTGATGGCAAAGGGCAGGCCTCCGTGCTCGCGGCGCGGGACTGTCCGCGGACCTAGCGAAGCTGATACGTGAGTTCCAGCTGAAGCCGGCTGGCCAAACGGGGATCAATGGCGCGGAACTGCGCCAGGGCCAGCCACCGTTGGCTCGACGGCAGGTGGCGCAAGTCCGCCACGGCAAGCTCAAGACAGTGGCGGTCCAGGTCTTGATTCACGACGTGTCCTCAGCGAGCGGATCACATCGCCGCCGCCCCTGACACGCCAGCGGGCTGGGCCAGATCGCCAGCTTGCCCTCTGACCCTTGCGCCCGATTTACTACGACCTGTGACCCCCCCTGCCGTTGGTGGGAGAGGGCGCTTTACAACGCAGCAAGCCATCCAGGGGGCGATGGGCTTCTTCGTCCAACTCACCGAAGCCATCGCCGAGCGCCAATCGCTCCTGATGACGGGTCTCGACCCGAATCCGGAGATGTTGCAGAGCTGGGCACAGCGGCGGGGCATGGCCAACCGCTCCTTCCTCAGCCAGGCACGCCACTGGATCAAGGCGGTGGTGGAGGAAACCAGTCCCCACGTCTGCGCGATCAAGGCCAGCCTTGGCTTCTACCAGGCCCTGGGGCCCCTTGGGCTTGAGCTGCTGCTGGAGGTGCGCGACCTGGTGCCACGGGACCTACCGCTGATCATCGATGCCAAGCACGGTGACCTCAATTCCTCCACCGCCCTGGCCCACTACCTGTTCAAAGATCTGGGGGTGGATGCCGTCACCCTGTCCCCCCTGGCGGGCCAGGACATTGCTGCACCGTTTCTGCTCTACGCCGATAAGGCGGTGGTGATCACCTGCCGCAGCTCCAATCCGGCCGCCAAGCGCATCCAGTACCACCCCAGCGACGCCGATCCGCTGTTTCTGCAGATCGTGCGCGAGTGCCAGCTCTGGGGAACCCCCGACCAGCTGCTGCTGGAGGTGGGCACCAGCGATCCGACCGTGTTGGGGTTGGTGCGCCAGGCCGCGCCCGAGCGCGTGTTGATGCTGCGCAGCATCTGGAGCGAGGAGGAGCGCCTCGATGGCCTGTTGGAGGCAGGGCTGAACGATGCCGCCGACGGGTTGCTGCTGCCGCTGCCGCAGAACCTGCTGGTGGAGGATGACCTGGGGGAGCAGGCCGGCGAGCTCAAAGCCCTGATCAACCGGCGGCGGGAGCGCTGGCTCGACCAACACCCCCGTGCCGATGGCAACAGCTGTGCCCTGTGGGTGGCGGAGGAGAGCCAGGCCGACACGGCCGGTCAGCAGGCCACCACCGCGCTGATCCTCGACCTCTTTGATATCGGCTGTCTGCTGTTCGGCGAGTACGTGCAGGCCTCCGGGGCGGTCTTCAATTACTACGTCGACCTGCGCCAGATCATTTCCGATCCCAACCTGTTCCACCGGGTGCTGCACAGCTACAGCACCTTGCTGGAGCAGCTGCACTTCGAGCGCATCGCCGGCATTCCCTACGGATCCCTGCCCACGGCCACCGGCCTCTCCCTGGCCCTGCACAAACCCCTGATCTATCCCCGCAAGGAGGTGAAAGCCCACGGGGCGCGCCGCCTGATCGAAGGCGACTTCAACGAGGGCGACCGCGTGGTGGTGGTGGACGACATCCTGATCACCGGTGGCTCTGTGCTCGAAGGCATTGCCAAGTTGGAAAGCTCAGGCCTGCTAGTGGAGGACGTGGTGGTGTTCATCGACCACGGTGGTCAGCGCGATCGCCGGGCCCGGGAGCGGCTCGAGGCGAAGGGCTACCGCGTGCATGCTGTGCTGGACATCGCCCAGATCACCCGCACCCTGCTGGCGGCGGGGCGCCTCAGTGCCGACCAGGCCGCGGTGCTGACATGACAACCCCGCCCCTGCAGCGAC
>JBEIQU010000250.1:0-2837 GCA_040376355.1 Prochloraceae cyanobacterium
CCATTGCCCCGGGCGATGCGGTGGTGGAGGCCAAGATCCCGGGCCTGGCGGCCCGCAGCGGCTTCCTGTTCATCAAGGCCCTGGGCCAGGTGGGCTTCTACACCGATGGCGCCATCAACTGGGATATCGCCATCCTGGTGGCCGCCTTCGGGGCCAGCCTCTTTGCCAGCCAAATCCTCTCGGGGATGGGGATGCCCGCCAACCCTCAGCAGGCGACGGCCAACAAGATCACCCCCGTGATGATCACCGGCATGTTCCTGTTCTTCCCGCTGCCGGCCGGGGTGTTGCTCTACATGGTGATCGCCAACATCTTCCAGGCGGTGCAGACCTTCCTGCTCACCCGCGAGGCCCTGCCGGAGAACCTGCAGGCCATCCTCGATCAGCAGATGGCAGCCGAGGCCAAAACCGTCACCGCCACGGTGAGCGGCAGTGAGCGGCTGCCCTTCGAACCCAAGACCAAGAAATAGGGGCATGGGCTTGCCTGCAGCCCCAGCCTCCCAGGGGGATGACCTGCGGCCGGTGGCGCTGCAGGAGCTGAAACTGCAGGCGGAAGGACGCCACTGGCGGATCGACCAGGCCCTGAGCGAGCTCGACAGCCTGACCCCGGTGCGGGGCGAGCTGACAGCCGTGCACCGCGGCAACGTGCTGGAGGTGGAGGGGGAAGCCAGCACGATCGTCACCCTCTGCTGCGATCGCTGCCTGCAACATTTCAATCACCCCCTCCGCTTCCAAACCCACGAAGTGCTGTGGCTGGGGGAGGCGGCACGGGCCCAGGGGTTGGAGCCGGAGCTGGTCTTGGACGGGGGGCAGGGGGTGTTGGATCTGGATCCCGATGCCCTCAGCGAAAGCCTCGATCCCTGCGGCAGCTTCGACCCGGAGCATTGGGTGTTTGAGCAGCTGCACCTGCAACTGCCGCTCGTGAACCGCTGCGGCGCCGAGTGCCCAGGGCCGAGCCAGCACCCCGGCAGCGGCACCATGCCAGATGAGCGCCGCGACGACCCGCCGATCGACCCGCGCTGGGCTGCCCTCAAAGGCCTGCAGCAGCCATGAGCCGCGCCTGGGCCGACCACCTGGATCTGCTGATCCGGGCGCGCACCCCCATCCTCTGGATCCGCAGCCAAGAGGAGGAGCGCATCGCCCACCTGCTGGCGGCGGCGGCCAAACGGCTGGGCAACCGCCAGCTAGCCCGTTGGGATTTCATCGGCGGCCTCAAGGGCTGGGCCGGCCGCGATGGCGAAGCGGCCCGCAACCCCCTGGCGGCCCTCGACAGCCTCGCTGCCCTACCGCCAGAACAGGGGGCCCTGCTGGTGCTGCACGACTTTCACCGCTACAGCGACGACAGCAGCGTCTGCCGCAAGCTGCGCAACCTGGCCACCAGCCTGCGCCAGCAGCCCCACACCCTGGTGATCACCGCCGCCGAGTGGCAGCTGCCCAGGGAGCTCGAGGAGTGCGTCACCCTGCTGGATCTGCCCCTGCCGGACCAGGGGGAAATCGAGGCCCTGCTGCGCAGCATCGCCCAGGCCAGTGGCCAGAACCTCTCGGACGACCTGCTCGAGCAACTCACCCACAGCTGCAGCGGCCTGAGCGAACAACGGATCCGTCAGGTGGCCGCCCGGGGCCTGGCCAGCCGCAGCCAGCTGGGCATCGAAGACCTGGAGGAGGTGCTGGAGGAGAAGCGCCAGGCCATCGCTCGCAGCGAGCTGCTGGAGTACTGCCCCACCGAGGCCACCCCGGCGGACATCGGCGGCCTCGATGCCCTCAAACGCTGGCTGGAGCAGCGCCACATGGCCTTCAGCGATGAAGCGCGGCGCTATGGCCTCCCCTTACCGCGCGGGGTGCTGCTGGTGGGTCCCCAAGGCACCGGTAAATCGCTCACCGCCAAGGCCATCGCCCACAGCTGGAGCATGCCGCTGCTGCGGCTGGATGTGGGCCGCCTGTTCGCCGGGCTGGTGGGGGCCTCGGAGGCCCGCACCCGCGACATGATTCAGCGGGCGGAGGCCATGGCCCCCTGCGTGCTCTGGATCGATGAGATCGACAAGGGGTTCGGGGGCTCGGGCGACGGCCGCAGTGACGGCGGCACCAGCCAGCGGGTGCTGGCCAGCCTGCTCACCTGGATGGGGGAGAAGACCAGCCCGGTGTTCGTGGTGGCCACCGCCAACGGTGTGGAACGGCTGCCGGGGGAGCTGCTGCGCAAGGGCCGCTTCGATGAGATCTTCCTGCTCGATCTGCCGGACGGCGCCGAGCGCCGGGCCATCCTCGATCTGCAACTCAAACGCCGGCGGCCGGAGCACCGGCTCCCCCTGGAGGTGGTGGTAGACCGCACCGCGGGGTTCTCCGGAGCGGAACTGGAACAGGTGGTGATCGAGGCCATGCACCAGGCCTTCAGCGAGGGACGCGACTTCGGCGAAGCCGACCTGATCAGCGCCGCCGCCCAGTTGGTCCCGTTGTCGCGCACCGCCCGTGAACAGCTGGAAAGCCTGCAGCAGTGGGCCAGCGGCGGCAGGGCCCGCCCGGCCTCCTCCCATTGCGGCGCGTAACGAAGCCCAACGCCAAGTAACGAACCTCCCGTGCCCCCAAGCGGCCGCGGCAGAGCCCCAGCACACTGCCTGCAGCATCTGGGTTCTCCGTGGAACAGCGCCCCGCCCTCACCACCCAACTGGCCGTGGCCTGCCTCGGCGCCGGCGTGATCACCAGCTTCGCGGTAGCCCAGGGTCAGAACCCCCTGACCGCCCTGAGCATCACCCTGTTCTCCGCCGTGGCGGCGGTGATGGTGGGCCAGGTGCTCTGATCAAGGCCGTGAGGTATCGGAGCGGAGCCCCGGCTTCCCGGAGGTCACC
>JBEIQU010000218.1:0-3478 GCA_040376355.1 Prochloraceae cyanobacterium
CGGAGCAGAACGACGCCATCTACGGCAAGTGCGCCCGCCCCCATGGCCATGGCCACAACTACCTGTTGGAGGTGACCGTGCGCGGCGCCATCGATCCGCGCACCGGCATGGTGTGCGATTTGGCTGCCCTGCAGCAGCGGGTGGATGCGCTGGTGGTGGAGCCCTTTGACCACACCTTCCTCAACAAGGACGTGGCCCACTTCGCCACCACCGTGCCCACGGCCGAGAACATCGCTCTGCATATCGCCGATCTGCTCAGCGCTCCGGTGGCTGAACTGGGGGCCACCTTGCACAAGATCCGCCTGCAGGAGAGCCCCAACAACGCTGCCGAAGTGTTCGCCGAGGTGCCCCAGCTGGGCATGCGCCCCCAGGCCCTCGAGGCCCTTGCCGGCGCCTGAGCTGCGGCTGGTGCTGGCGGTCAGCCTGGATGGCCGGCTGGCGCCAGCCCAGGGTGGTGCTGCCCAGCTGGGTGGGCCGGGAGACCGGCGGGTGCTGGAGGAGGCCCTGGCCTGGGCCGACGGATGCTTGATCGGTGCCCGCACCCTGCGCGTGCATGGCACCACCTGCCTGATTCATGCCGCGGATCTGCTCGAACAGCGCCGGTGCGGCCAACTCCCGGATCAGCCCGTGGCGGTGGTGGTGAGCCGGTCGGGGGATCTGGATCCAGCCCTGCCCTTTTTTCGCCAACCCCTGCAGCGCTGGTTGTTGTCACCGGGGGACACAGCCGACGCAGCTCCTGCGGCCGGTTTTGACCGCCAGTTGACCCTCCAGCATTGGCCCCAGGCGCTGGCGGCCCTGGCGGAGGCCGGTCTGCGGCGCCTGGTGCTGCTGGGGGGCGCGGAGCTGGCGGGGCAGCTGCTGCAGCAGCAACTGGTGGATGAACTGCAGCTCACCCTCTGCCCGCAGCTGCTGGGCGGTGCCCACAGCTGGATGCCGTCCGCGCTCACCCTGCAGCCCAACCGCTGGACGCTCCAGGAGCAGCGGACCCTGGGGGGTGATGAACTGCTGCTGCGGTATCGCCGCCTCAGGGAACCGGCGCCGGCGCTGGCGCCGCCGCCTTGAACCGTTTGGCCAGCTCGCGGATGGGCACGTCCTGGAAGCTCTCCGGCGGCAGCCCCAGCAACCGTCCGGCGCAGCGCTTTACCACCAGTTCGCTGTCGTCGCCGAAGCGGCCGGCCAGCAGTTCGCTCATCACGCCCAGGCCCCGGCCGCTGCGCTCGGTTTCATCCACCAGGCAGCGGCTGGTGGGGCCCGCCAGGGCCCGACAGGGCGGCCCCATGCGCTCCTCGAGGCTCTTGTCACCGGCACTGGCCCATTGCTGGCAGGCGGCGCTGATGCGCAGCTCCAGTTGCGGGCGCATCAACGACAGCAACGGCGCCAGCATCCCGGCCTGGGCCGCTGTGGGGGTCGCCGTCAGCAGCAGCGCACTGCCTAGGGTTCCGGCCGCAGCCCCCAGCCTTCGCCTGCCCTGATGGTTGAGCTCACGGCCCGCTGGCATCGTGCGATGGAGGAGATTCCCGAGGCGCAGTGGCATGCCCTGACGGCTGCGGATCCGATCCCCTTTTACTCCTGGCGCTGGCTGGTGCGGCTGGAGCGCAGCGGCAGTGTGGTGCCGCGCCAGGGGTGGCAACCCTGTCATCTGGGGCTGTGGAGCGGGGAGCGGCTGATCGCTGCCGCGCCGCTCTATCTCAAGGGCCACAGCTACGGCGAGTTTGTCTTCGACCAATCGTTCGCCCAGTTGGCGGGCCAGCTGGGGCATCGCTACTACCCCAAATTGCTGGGGATGAGTCCGCTGAGCCCCGTGCTGGGCTACCGCTTCTTCACCGCCCCCGATCAGGACGCCGGCGCCCTCACGCCGCTGATGCTGGAGCTGATCGATGGCTTCTGCCGCGAGCATCGGATTTTCAGTTGCAACTTCCTCTACGTGGACCCCAGCTGGCGCCCGCTGGCTGAGGCGGCTGGATGCCACACCTGGCTCAATCAACAGAGCCTCTGGAGCAACCAGAGCTATAGCTCCTTTGACGACTACCTGGCCAGCTTTAACGCCAACCAGCGCCGCAACATCAAGCGGGAGCGCAAGGCGGTGCAGGCCGCCGGTCTGACGGTGACCCCCGTGGTGGGGGCGGAGATCAGCCCACGGTTGCTGGAGCGCATGCACCACTTCTATGCCCAGCACTGTGCCCGCTGGGGGCCCTGGGGCAGCAAATACCTCACGGCGGATTTCTTTGAGCAGGATGCCGAGGAGCTGCGGTCGTCGCTGGTGTTGTTCAGCGCCCACCGCGGCGATCCCCAGGATCCCTTGGCGATGTCGCTGTGCGTGCACCACCAGGAGCAGCTCTGGGGGCGTTACTGGGGCAGCGACGTGGAGGTGGACAACCTGCACTTTGAGGTCTGCTACTACGCGCCGATTGCCTGGGCGATCGCCAACGGCGTGCAGCAGTTCGACCCCGGTGCCGGCGGTAGCCACAAACGGCGCCGCGGTTTTGTGGCCCGCCCCCACGCCAGCCTGCACCGCTGGTATGACGAAGGCTTCGAGACGATTCTGAGGCGCTGGTTGCCGGAGGCGAATGCCGAGCAGCTCGCCGAGATCGAGGCCATCAACGCGGAGTTGCCGTTCACGGCGTCGGCCCCCAGCCTGGGGGACCTCAGCGCCGGCTCCGCTGCGTAACATCCCCGCCATGAGCAGCTTTTCCGCTGAGCAGCGCCACCAGCTCGATGAGCGGCTCTCCCAGCGCTTCATCGCCCTCGACCCCGCGGGGTATTTCCTGATCAAGCTCGACCGTGACTCCGGTGAGCTGATCGCGGAGCACTACGGCAACGGCATTGATGAGCGCGGCCTGGCCACCGACCCGGACACCGGTGAGGTGATCAGCTGCCGCCGTGCCGATCCCCGCGCGCCGGTCGCCACTTACCGCGGCCGCAGCGCCAAGGAGCTGGGGATGGCCCTCACCGAAGGGGATGGCCCCTTCCCGCTCAGCCGCCTCGACCATGCCCTCTATCTGGGGCGGGAGCTGCAGAAGGCGCAGCGCTGCCTCGAGGACGGCACCGACTACATCCAGGACTAAGCCGGCTGCAGTTCGCGGCTGGCGGTGGCGGGGGCCTGGGGCGGCTCGGGGGGCAGGGCTTGCAGTTGCTCCTGGATTTCGCGGGTCACCACCGAGCGGTATTCCAGGAAGTGCTCGTTGTGGGCCAGCACCACCAGGAATTGCTCCAGCACCCCCGGATTCTTGCGGGCCACCTCCAGCAGGGAACGCCAAAAGCGCCAGCGGGTGTCGCGCTTCAGCCCTTGGCGCCAGATCACGATCAGCAGGGCGCGCACGTCATTCCAGGCGGGCAGCGTGGCCTTGCCGAAGGCCGCCGGCACGTACTGCTGCCAGCGAGGCTGGCCCATCTTCAGGTAGTAATGCTTGACCCGATCGATGTAGGCGTTGGGCTCATAAAGCCGGCAGAAGGCGTCGACATATTCGTTGGCGATGTC
>JBEIQU010000027.1:0-11546 GCA_040376355.1 Prochloraceae cyanobacterium
CCAGCAGATCGAGCTGGCGCTCCAGGCTGGGCAGGTGCAGCACCTGGCCCTGCAGGGGGAGCACCAGGCGCTGCAGGCGACGGCGCAGGGCGGTGTCGGAGCTCTCCACCCGCACCTCGACGATCCGCCCCTCCACCACAAGCAAGGTGCCGTTGGGGACGGGGTCGGGCAGGGGGAAGACGCGGCTGTTGAGGTAGCCATCTGCTACCAGGCGGCTGGTGAGCACGGCGGCGCAGCGTTCGAGGCGGGCTGTGGTGGCGGCCGGATCCGGGGGGCCGGGCGGGGCGGCGGAATCAGGCCGGAGACAGGGGGCCAGGAGCTGCTGGAGCACCGCGGGGGGGTAGCGCTCCAGGCCTTCCACCCGGGGGAGGGGCGCCGCCTCGTCCGCTGGGCCGGCTGGGGTGGCGGGCGCCGCCAGTGTGGGAGCCGTTTCCGGCGCCAGGGTGGCGGGCCGCTCCTGGCGGGGTGGCGAGGGCACCGCCGCCGGCAGCCGCACCGGACCCGGCTGGGGGGAGGGGCCCAGAAGCTGGGCCACCAGCAGCGGAGCCAGGGCGGCGGTGGCGAGGCTGGCCATCAGCGCGGCGGATTGGTGTAGGGGTTGCTCTGCGGCGGGATAAAACTCAGGAAACGGGCGTGATACAGGGATGGCTCCCCGGAAGACGGCAGAGCAATCGGTTTGCCCTGGCGATCGAGAAGCACAGAGATCACAAGCCCGGGGTTGCTTTCCGAGCCCAGCGGCTCACCGTTTCGGGAGAACACCAGCAGACCGTTCTGACGGAAGTAAACCAGCGGCGCTGTGGTGCTGGTCACCCGGCTCAGACCTCTGGAGCCCTTGCGCATTCGCTTGACGGTCTCCGGATTTGCCACCTCCGGTGCCAGGAATCTACCGGCATTCACCACAAGCATGGGGATGCTTTTGCCAGGGGGAAATGCCTCGCTGATCAGCTGCCCCTGAAACTTGAGGTCCGCAGCTGGCACGAAGATGCGGTCGCTGTTCCCGGCCGTCAGGCCGAACCCCAGGAGTGTCGGGGCGCCGGGAAATTGGCGCACGGCAGGGACGGAGGCCGGCTGCCGGCAGAACAGAGAGGAGCAGGGGGCGTACCCCTGCGGGTCGCCAGCTGCGATCCGCCCGCTGTCCCCACTGATGGCTGGGGAGAAGGACCCGAGGCCCGGCCCGGAGGCGGCGGGGTCGGCCAGGGCGAGAAGGGGGAAGCGGTTAGCGGGCGGAAGAGCAAAGTTCGGGGCGGAGGAGATGCACTCAGGAGATGGAGAAGTGGTTGTTGGTCGTAAGGAAGTGGGCACGGCTCCCGATCCTCGCACCGGGACCGTTGCGCCACTCGGCACGATGATGGTGCCCGGATTCGCCTGGCCTGCCCCGGGATTGATGTAAATGAATTCGCTGTCGTCGCCCAAGGTGAGCAGATCGGTTTCGATGCGGCTGCTGATCGTCAGCGTTTTGACCTGATCGGGGGGTGTGACCACCAAGGTGGTGCTGAGCCCGCCGGTGATGTAGGTGTTCCTGCCTCCACCTCCCTGCAGGACATCATTGGTTCCGGGGCTGCCAACCAGGATGTCATCCGCATTCGAACCGTTGACGATCAGCCTGCGCGCGGAATCAAGATTGAGGATGGTGAAGGAGGCGATGCCGGAGGGGATCGCTGCCGTCAGATCGCCTGTGGGGGTAGAGCAGTTCCCAGGGGGCCTGCGTCGTATGGCGGGAACCCAGAACATCGCCTTTGAGGTGGGGATGTTGTTGGTCACCTTGACACAGCGATTGGCGAAAGCGTTCGCTGGCGGGATGGTGCCGAAACTGGGGCTTGGACATACTTCAGCTTGTGTGGCTTCCACTTGAATCTGCGCCATGGCGCCGCTGGGGAGTAGCGGGAGGGCGAGCAATAGTGCCGAACTGCTAAGCCAAGGAGGGGAAAGGCGTGACATGGCGAAGTGGCGGTAAGGGGCTGACTGGGGGGGGGTCACCAGGGGCGACCTGAGAGAACCATGCCCGCCCAGAAATAAGGATGCCGAAGGGTTGTGGCGAGGCGGGCCTGGTCTGCGGAAGTCAATCCACTGATCAGGGTCTCCTGGTACTCGTTGACGATCTGATCGCCACGCACCCGAATCAATCCCTGGCGAAAGCGCTGCTGGGTCTGCTGCAGCGCCTGATCCTTCGCCAGGCCTTGCTGCAGAGCCCGATGGAACGCCACCGAAAAGGCCGCTGCCACAACGTCATCCACATACCACAGATTGCCCATGGCGCTGCTGGCCCCCGCTTGCAGGGCCAGCCCGGCGATGCCCAGCTCCCGCTTCTCATCGCCCACGGCGGTGCGACAGGCATTCAGCACGAACAGGGAGAGGGGCTCCGGATGGCCGTTGCGCAGCTGTCGTCCCAGCTCAGCCAGGGAGAGTTCGCCGTCGCCGGTGTAGATCCGCGCCCACTCCGTTCTCTGGCCGGCGAAGTCGGCATGGGTCGCAAGGTGCAGGATCTCGATTGGCCGTTCGCGGCTCTTCTCCAACAGCGAGCGGGTCTGGAAGGCGGCGTCGAACAACACCAGGGAATCGTTGTGAAGGGCGGCGAGCCTGCTCAGTTCCTGCTTGGCCATGGGCAGGGGCATCAGGCCGTTCGCAAAGTGGCTGGCCCCCGCCAGGAGCGTCCGGCGCCGTTGGCGGGGGGTGGCCTCAGGCGCCAGGTCTGTCAGGGCCAGAGCGGGGGTGATCGTCAGGGCGAAGCGATCCACCACCGTGCCGCCCTCCACCGGCAAAGCGGCGAAGGGAATCCCCTGCAGGCCACGATCCAACGCCAGCAGCAGGGAGTTGATGCCTTGGCGACGCAGCTCGGGCAGCACCGGATCGATCAGCAGCCTCGCCAGTTCGCGACCGACTGCCCCGTTCTCCAGATCGTCCTGCTGGCTGAGTTGCCGTTGGAACGTCTGGATTCCCTGCTGCAACCGGGCCAGGGGGAGCCGTGTCTGCCAGCCGCGGATCTCGCCTTCGCGGGGGATCAAGACATGGTTGACCTGAACATCAGCCTGCCCCGCCATCGGTGTCGTGGAAATCTGGAGGATCGCCGGCACATGATCCGCCTGCGCGGCGGCGGACGGCCCAGGCTTCCGGTCTGCCTGCGTTGACTGTCGCAGCATCTGCTGCAGTCCAGCGATGTCCGGGCTTCTGGGAATCTGCTGACGAAGTCCCAGGGCGGTGATCACCTCGCGGCTGGCGGCTTGATCGGCCGCTTCGAAGGAGGCGGCGGCCACAGCGGCGGGGATGCTCTGGCTGCTCTCCATCACCATCGAGGAGACAGCGCTCGTGCCGACCGCATTGACGTTGACCGTCAGGCTGGGGGAGGTCACCGTCGTCAGCCGGGCCGCCTCAGTGGTCTCCGACCATGGTGTGGAGAGGAGCGCTGGAGGCAAGACGGACGTGACTCCGATTCCGCGCAGCCAACTCTCGGACAGGGGTGCGGGATCGGTGGTGAACAGGTCATCGCTTGACTTGGGGGGGGAGTTCGGCTCGAAGACGGTGCGTTTGGGGGTGGTGTCAATCCAGCCCCGTACGGACGTGGGCAGCGGTGTGGTGTAGTCCTGGCCGCCGTCGAAGAGCTGATCCCGCACCCGGTCGCCTACGGGGGTGAGGTAAGGATTTCTGGAGCGGTAGAACGCTCCCCAGACCGAGGGGGTGTCACCAGCGCCCTCGAGAAAGGTAAGGAAGCGGGCGCTGTCCCAGGGTCGTGGCTGACAGTCTCCCGGACAGTCAGGACGGATCGTCGTGGCCTGAATCTCGGGGGGTGTCGGGCTGTGGATATCCAGTTCGCCGAGGCCAAGGTATCCGCTTCTGGTGGGACCGTAGTTCAGCCCGCTGCGCTGGATCACAATCTCGCTGGCGCTGTGGATCGCGATGCTCCCCTGGTAGCGGTCGGCTTCCTGTTGTTCTGGCGTGAACTGCGTAATCGCATCCAACTGGCTATCGCTGAGACGAATGTCGCCACGGTTCCAGAGGTTGATCACACCAGCGGCGGTGTAGTCCAGGCTGGCGGGATCGTGGGCTGGCCCTGTCTTGGATTCCAGTCTTGCTGCATCGCTGATCTCCAGCGGCGTCTTGGTGGTGTTGATGAGGCGAATGATGCCGCCGAAGTCTTCGGCGGCGCCGGCTCCCCCCGGCAGGCTGCTGACGGATAGCAGCGATTTCGAGCCGCTGATGTGGATGCCCCCTTGGCTGAGGGCTGAGATGATGCCGCCGGTGAAGTTGGGATTGAGTGCGTCATTGCTATCGAATTCATCGCGACGATCTATCCCTTCGCTGGCCCCCTCGAAGCTGCGGGTGGAGAGGAGTGCACCACCGCCGGCACTCTGTTCGGCCCGGAGTTGGGAATCGATGATCCTGATCGGCTGCGTCGGGGAGGAATTGGTGAGCGTGATTTCGCCACCACTGAAGCTGCCGCTGCCCAATTTCCACCAGCTGGGCACGCCCGGGTAGTCCGGGTCTTCGGGGCTGTTCGGCGCTCGCGCGGTCAACGCACTGTCCTTGATGCGCATGCCGTTGGCGCTGTTGAGGCGGATGTCGCCGCTTCCCGCACCGCCGCTGGCACTGAGGCTGGCGTTGCGGAGGACCAGCTCCCCACGGCCGTCCCTGGCCTGGGCGCGCAGAAGGAGATTGCCTGCCAGATTGTCGCTGGCATCAGCTTCGATCCGGCTGTCGCTGACAAGCAGCCCCTGGCCCGCATCCGCCAGCACGATGCCACTGGTGTCGGTGAGGCGAATGTCAGCGTCGCGCAGGTCCGGCTTCGCCGCCCGGAGTGGCCCCAGATCCTGACTGGCGCGGAGGCTGCTGCCCTCCCCGATCGTCAGGTTCTGCTCAGCGAACAGGGCGATGTTCGGGGTGTTGCGGCGGCTGTCGTTATTGCCAGTCCCAGCCAGGAAGTTCACCGGCGTGCGCAGATCCGCCTCGCTTTCCACCCCCACATCCAGGCGGCTGGCGCTGATGGTGAGATCGCCGCGCTTGGCCTCGAGCTGGATCATCCCTTTGGGGGCTGCGATCCGGCTGTTGTCGCCCAGCCGGATCGTGTCGCTGCGCACGATCACCCGCTGGCCCTCCAACCGCGCCCCCACCAGGCTCGCCTCCCCGGCGGCAGCGACGGACGGGACGGTTTCCAAGAGGATCACACCGCGTTGTCCCGGAGAGCCGGCCACGGCGGTGAGATCCGTCAGGGTCAGGCTCTGATCGGCGCGAGCCACGATCGTCTTCCCCTCCAGTCTGGTGCTCTGCAGCTCCAGGCGTCCCTGTTTCGGCCGGTCATCGGCCGCCAGGGCGGACAGGCGGATGCCCCCCGTCCCGTCGAGAGCCCGCAGACGGCTGCCGTTCAGGCCCAGGCGCCCTCCCGCCGCGAGGTCGACCGTGCCGCCCTCGGCGTTCAACTCACGGCCGGCCAGGTCGCCGGCCGCGCTGGCGCTGAGCTGCTCCGTCCCCCGCAGGCCGGCTCGCTCCAGGGTGAGGGTCGCACCGATGTCGCCGCCGGCCCCGCCCTCGGCCCGCAGCCAGAGCCGTCCGGCCTCGGCCTCCAGATCCAGCGCCCGCAGGTGGCCCGCCGCCTGCGCCAGCACCGTTGAACCGGAGAGCCGCACCGTCTGCAGATCGATCGGGCTGGTGGCACCCCCGGGCCCGGAACGGGTGCTGAGCCAGAGGCCGCCCGGCTGCCCCTCCTGGCCGGCGTTGGCTGTCACCCGCCGCAGTGCCGCCGGCCCGTCGGCGCGTAGGACGAGGTTGCGGCCCTGCAGATCGGCCCGTTCCAGCCAGAGGCTGGGCTCGCCGGCACTGGACGCACCCGACGCCAGCTCCAGCTGTCCGCCGCCGCCGTTGGCCCCCGCCTGGGCCCGCAGGTCGGTTGCGGCGAGGGGACCGGCGGCTCTCAGAAGCACATCCCCGCCGCGGGCCTCCACCTGCCGCAGCTCCAGGCCGCCCGCCCCCTCCACCAGCACCCGTGCGCCCCGCAGGCTGGATTGCGCCAGCTCCACGCGCCCCGTACCCCCGCCCACCAGCACTCCAGAGCGCAGCAGCAACCGGTCGTCGGCGCCGTTGCCGGCCTGAATGTCGAGGCCGCGCAGCTGGAGCTCCCCGCCGCTGAGCTGCACGCTGCGGCCGGCCTGGAGCTGGCTGCCCTGGCCCGGCAGGCTGCGGATCGGCCCGGCGCCGCTGTGGAGCAGCAGCTGGCGATCCACCGTGAGGCGGCCGCCGGCGAGCAGGATCGGCCCGCCGCCCCTGCCCAGGGCGCCGCCCTCCAGGCCCTCGCGGGCCAGGGCTTCGAGGTCGAGGCTGGGGGCGTCAGCGCCAGCCCCCAGCCGATCGGCCAGTCCGCCCAGCGCGTTGAATTCGCCGCCGCCGATGCGCAGGGTGGGGGCGGTGGAGAGCAGCAGGCTGGTGGCGCCCTGGAAGCGGGCGCCGCTCCCCAGCCAGATGCCGCCGGGGGAGAGCCAGAAGAGGTTGGCGGCGCCGCTGAGCAGCAGGGGGGCGCCAAAGAAACTGCCCGCCGGGTGGCTCACCCCCACCACCACGTTGCTGCGGCCGCGGCTGTCGAGATCCACCCGCTGGATGCCGGAGCGGGTATCGAACTGGCTGAAGCGGTGGAAGAGGTTGGGGCCGGCGGCGCTGCCCCCCTGGACGCTGCAGATGCCGGCGCTGCAGCGGCCCAGTGCGGTGCCGTTGACGCGGGTGCCGAGGCCGCCGGCCGCCACCTGGGCGTAGGCGGCGCCGGAGCTGGCCAGCAGAGGTATCAGGGAGGCCAGGGCCACGCTGCGGAGCATCGCAAATGCTTCCAGCGAAAAAAAAATTTCGTTTATTTTGGTGAGGCTGGCCGTTTCTGGCTGTCGGGATGGTCACATCTCCCAGGCGGGGACGGGGATGCCGGAGTCGCAGAGGAACAGGCCCACCCGCTCCCGCAGATCGCACCGATCCCCCTGCCAGCACTCCCGCAGGCCAGCGGGAGCGGCGGGGTCGGCGGTGAGCGGTTCAAGCCAGCGGCAGAAGCGCTCGCTTTCCAGGTAGCCGTAGCGGTGGGGCCAGGGGTGGGCCTCCCAGTAGTCGTTGAGCACCGGCTCCAGCCGTTCGGTGAGGGCGGCGATGGTGCGGGGCAGGTTGCGCACCAGGGGCGCGAGGCGATTGGCGCGGTAGAGGCTGCAGGTGCATTCCATCGAGGGATGGTTCGCCGTGGCGAGCACCTGGCGCCGTTCCCGGTCGCTGAGGCGGTAGCGGTCCGCCAGCAGCGCCGGGTTGCGGCGCACGGCGACGCAGAGGCGGGGGGAGGCGGTGATCTCGGCGAGGGCCTGCTGGAAATCGCTCAACATGGGGCTCCTGTGGGGGCAGGGGAGAGGGCGCAGGATTGGGCGAGGTGATGCATGCGTTCGAGTTCGCCGCGCACGCCCTGGCAGCCGATGAATTCGAAATAGGTTTCGTTGTATTCGAACGTGATCGCCCGCAGATTGGGGCAGCAGGGCAGGAAGGAGCGAGCCATCGACCAGACAGCCTCGGGGGTGAGCCGGGAATGGCTGTCGGTGTAGGTGCCGAACAGCTCCTCGCCGCCCGCCAGATGCACCTCCTCGACGGCGTCGGGGTTGAGGGTCGCGAGATAGCGCTCGACGGGCATGCCGCCATTGCGGGCGGTGACCAGCAGGTTGTGCAGATCGAGCAGCACGCCGCAGTGGCCGTGGCGATGTAGGGTATTGAAGAAGGTGGGTTCGTCCATTTCCATCTCCGCCAGCGGCGTGAGCAGGGCCGGATTTTCGAGCAGCAGGCGCAGGCCGGTGCGCCGCTGCAGGCGTTGCAGCTTGTCGCTGAGCAGGACGAGGTTTTCCTCGTCGTAGTTCACCGGCAGGGCCATGCCGCCTTCGCTGTGGGCTTCGGGGCCGCGGGGTGGGATGAGCACGTTGAGGTGTTCCGCCAGCCAGGCGAAACCGCCGAGCCGATCGCCCACGTGGCTGATCGCGTCCGCGAGGTCGTCATCGAGGGGGGAGGCGCTGGGGAGGGAGAGGCTGAAGCTGTGGCCGTTGAGGAGGCGTCCTTCCCGCAGGGCCGCCACCGCCCGCAGCAGGGAGGCGGGGAAGGCGAAGCGCGCTCCGAAGGGAGAGTGGGCGCCGAGATCGTTGAACATCTGTCCCGGATTCACCGACAGGTGCTCCACCAGGTCGGAGACCTGTTCCATCACTTCGGGGGTGGAGGGGTTGAACAGCAGGCCGACGCTGGGGCGGTGCGGGGGCTGGGGGTTCATGGTGGGCTCCGGGGGGTGGCCAGGGGGAAGGTCCTTCCCGAGGGGGGAAGGACCGGGGGTGGATTCAGAAGCGGCCCAGGGGGGCTTTGAGCACCGGATTGACGGCGGGATTGTTGACGAGATTGAAGGGAATGCCCTGCACGCAGGCGCCGCAGTTGAACGGCTTGATGCCGCCGATGAGGCCGGGATTCACGACCTTGCCGGTCACGAGGGCGACGCCCTGGGTGGCCTTGCCGACCACGATGGCAACGCCGCCGCTGACGGCTTGCAGTTCGTCGTCGCTGAGCAGTTCGCAGGCGAGCTCTTCGGTTTGCTGGGAGGGAAGGTTGGACATGATCAGGCTCCGTAATGGAAGGGGAAGGGGCGTTGGTCTTGCCCCTGTGAATTAATGGTCTGCGGGATCGGTTAGCGCCCCTGTGACAGGCCTCGGCTGAAGCTGTGATTCGCCTCACAGGAGCATGGGAGAATCAGGCGCAGAGCGTGTCTTCATGCCCCCGAATCCGGCTTCTTCCGCGACCCTGGGGCCCGCCGATCTGGCTCGGGTAGAGCTGTTCGCGGCGCTGGAACTGGAGCAGCGGCAGCGGTTGCTGGAGAACCACCGGCTGCTGACGCTGGCGGCGGATCAGACATTGGTGCTGGAGCAGGACGAATCCCAGGGAATCTTTCTGCTGCGTAGCGGCATGGTGAAGGTGCGCTGCTTCGACCTGGAGGGGGAGGAGACGGTGCTGGCGCTGCTGGGGCCCGGGGAGGTGTGCGGCGAGATTGCCGTGCTCAATCCGCAGGGGCTGCGCACGGCGGATGTGGTGACCCTCACCCCATGCAACTTGGTGATCCTGCGGGCGGGACCGTTTGCGGGGCTGCTGCGCAGCGAGCCGCGGCTGGCGCTGGCGCTGGCCCAGCTGCAGGTGAAGCGGCTGCAAACGCTGAACCGCCGGCTGCGGTTGCGGGCGGGCGACGCCACCCTGCGGTTGCTGGCCACGTTGGTGGAGCTGGCGACGCGCAGCGCCGTCGACGCGGCGGCCACCGACCCGATCCCGCCGTTGCCGCAGCGGGAGCTGGCCAGCCTGGCGGGGCTGGCGCGGGAGACGGCCTCCCGCACCCTGGCGAGCCTGCGCCGTCGGGGCCTGTTGGCGGACACGCCGGAGGGGGGTCTGCGCTTGCTGAACCCGGACGACCTGCGCCGGCGGGGGCTGCTGGGCTGAAGGAAGGGGGCTCAGGGCTGATTAAAAGTTTCAGGACATGCCTGACGTTGGCTGCTGCCTTGCCATCGCCAACAGCGTCTTGATGTCGTGCATCACCGCTTGCATGCCGGATCGAATCGACTGAAATTCAGCCAGGCGCAGCAAGTTCAACGCTGCCGTGCGCAGCGAGGCCATCGATCCAGCGCCATTGCCCCTGTAATGATGGGCGTCCTCATGGAACTGGGTGTCGCGCATCCAGTGCCAGCCCTCGATACTCCAGCGGTCTCGAACCAGCTGCAGTAAGGCTTTTGGGGTGGTGCGCAGGCTGATGTCGCACCGAGAGGTGCGCAGGCTGGTGTCGCACCGAGAGGTGCGCAGGCTGATGTCGCACCGAGAGGTGTGCTGCATGAAGTAAACCAGATGTCTGGCCTGAAATGGCTTGCCGTCACGAATGCCGGTGGTGTGGACCTCCACGATCCAGCTGGTGCTGATCCAGGTCTCCTTGATGTGCTCCGGTGCTTCTTTCGCCCGTAGCGTCCAGCTGATGTCACGCCCGTGGCTGACCTTGTGATCCGTTGCTGTGAGGGGGATGTGCCGCTTGCCCTGGAACTGGCCCTGGATCTGGCGATGCAGCGTTTTCTGGTTGGCCTACTCCTTCGGAGAAGCCTTCGGCTAGACCGTCAGGAGGAAGTCGCCCCCATGCTCCTGGAGCTGTTGAAAAACGGGCGCTGGGTGTGGAGGGCGTCGGCTTGGATCAGGACCCCCTCAAGATCCAGATCACCGAGCAGCTGCCTGAGCACCGCCCGCTCATGATTTTCGCCGGTGGCGTAGCAGGCCTGGCTTATTGCCACACCCAGAGCGGCGGAGTAGTGCGTGATTTCGGCAATGTAGACGCTGTCGACGGGAGGCCATAGGCGGATCCGCCACCGGCCGTAGGCACAATTGAGCCCCGCAGCGACTTGCCGTCGCACATAAGCTGGTCGAGATCCGCTGCATCACCTGGAATCTGGGCGATTGTCCAGTCGCGGATCGTGGAGCAGATGGCCGTCACGTCCACCGGCAAGAAGAAGTAGCGGCTACCTGGCCGCAGGCCAGCGTGGCGGAGCCACTAGGACGAGTCCGATGGCGGCCGCCGCAGTTCAAGCCCCATCGCCTCAGCCAGGCCGAATCGGCCGCCATGGCCCAGCGCCTCTCGGCAACTAACGACGTGCAGGCCACCCTGCTGCGGCGTTTGCAGCGCCGTTCCGGCGTGGCCTTCCGCCACAGCGTGCTGCTGGCCGATGCCGCTGGCCCCCTGCCCGATCGCCTGCCCTTCTACGCAGACGCCAACCCCACCACCGCCGAGCGCATGGCCCGCTTCTCGGCCGAGGCCGGACCCCTGGCCCTGCGGGCCACCAGCGCCGCCCTGGCCGCCGCCGCCGTGGAGCCGGCTTCGATCACCCATCTCATAACTGTTTGCTGCACCGGCTTCCAGGCCCCCGGCTTCGATCTGGACCTGATCCAGGGGCTGCCGTTGGATCCAAATGTGGCCCGCACCCAGGTGGGCTTCATGGGCTGCCACGGGGCCCTCAACGGTCTGCGCGTTGCCCACGCCTTTGCCCAGGCCGTTGCCGGCTCCAGGGTGCTGATCTGCGCCCTCGAACTCTGCAGCCTGCACCAACAACCGGGTTGGCACCCCGAGCGGGTGGTGGCCAATGCGCTATTTGCCGATGGCGCCGCAGCTGCGGTGCTGGCCGCCGAACCGCCCGCGCCAGTCGCCTCCCCTTGGCGGCTGCTGGCTTCCGGTTCCACGCTGCTGCCGGATAGCGCCGATGCCATGGCCTGGACCATCGCCGACCACGGTTTTGAAATGGGCCTCTCGCCAAGGGTTCCGGCCCTGATCGCCGCCCGCTTGGCCCCCTGGCTGGATGGCTGGCTAGCAGCCCAGGGGCTCGATCGGGCCGCCATCGGCTCCTGGGCCCTGCATCCGGGCGGACCCCGCCTGCTGGAGGCGGTGCGCGATTGTCTTCACCTACCCGCCACAGCGATCGAACCCTCCACAGCGGTATTGCGGGAATGCGGCAATATGTCGTCGGCCACGATCCTGTTCATCCTCGATCGCCTCAGGCTTGCCG
>JBEIQU010000033.1:0-10809 GCA_040376355.1 Prochloraceae cyanobacterium
AGATCGCCGTGGCGGTTGCTGCTCAGGTGGGCAAACAGCAGCGGCTCGGGCAGCAGCGGCCGCAGCTCGCCGGGTTGGGGATCTGGGCGCGAGGCCCCGTTTGAGGCCAGGGGGCGCAGGGCCCCCTGCTGCAGGGGCAGCAGCCAGAGGCGCTCCCCACTCACCACGGCCACCCCGGATCCATCCCCCAGGGGGCGCAGGGTGCTGATCCGGCTCAGCACCGGCGTGAGCGGTAGCCAGCGCCCATCGCGCCGTTGCACTTGCAGCTGCTCGCCATGGCGCACCGGCGCCACCACCAGCAACCAGGGCCGGGGATCCCACCGCCAGCGCAGGGGGCGCAGGGGGAGGCCGCGGCGATCCAGACCGCGAATCAGCAGCTCAATCGGGCCCTGGATGGGCTGGGTTCCCGTCAGTAGCAACCGCAGTGGGTTGCTCTCCCCGAGCCATTGATGGCTCCGGGGGGGATTCAGCCGGCTGCTGGCCGCCAGGCTGGGCCGCGCCATCGGGCGGCTGAACAGCAGATCCAGGGCGGCTGGGCCTGAACTGGTGGCACTGGATCTCAGCTCCAGCAACCGCGGTGGCCGGCGCAGCAGGAGTTGCTGCTGCAGCAGGGCCAGGCCCAGGCCGCCCCCCAGCAGCAACGCCAGGCGACGGTTCATGGCTCCAGGGGGCGTGCGGGCCGCGGGATCGGTCGCAACCGCTCCACCAGCACCACGCTGCGGGGGGTGCCGTTGTGGCGCTCCACCCCCATGCGCCCCTCCAGGGCAAGCCACTGATCCGGGCGTGGCTGGTAGCCCTGGGGCCAGCGCACCGGCAGACCGATCGGTGTGGCATCCGCGAGGCAGCAGCGCACCAGCAGACGCCCGAGCTGGGGGCGGTCTCCGGCTTGCGGCAGCACGAATCCGCTGATGCGCACGGGGTCACCGGCATAGAGCTGCGGATCGGGTTGGCTGCGCAGCAGGCGCACCCAGTCGGTGAGGCTGCGCTGACCCGGGGGGAGCTGGAAGTCGAGCTCCAATGCGGCCCCCAGGTCGCTGCTGCGGTTGGAGGCCAGGTCGCTGAAGGAGGGGTTGGGGGGAATCAGCAACACTGCCGCGGCTACGGCCGCCGCCAGCAGCCAGCTGCGTTTGGTGGCGGGGCCTTGTCCGCGCTGGAGCAACTGCTGCAGCCCCAGGGCCAGCAGCAGCACGCCGCTGAAGCCCACCAGAGGATGGAACACCCCCCGCAGCAGCAGCTCCAGCCGGCCGCTCAGGCTGCTCCCCAGCAGCACCGCCCCCCACAGGACCAGGGCCAGACCCCGCATCACAGCAGCGCCAGGTTGACCCATTGCCCGAGCAGCAACACCACCACACTGGCGGTTGCGGCGGTGAGGGCAATCGCCCGCGGCCGCAGCACCACGCCGAACAGTCCCAGCAGTTTGAGGTCGACCACCGGCCCCAGCACCAGAAAGGCCAGCAGGGCCCCTGGGGTGATCTGGGCGGCGAAGCCCAGGGCCAGGAAGGCATCCACGCTGGAACACACCGACACCACCACTGCCAGCAGCATCAGGCTCAGCACCGAGAGGGTTGGTGTGGAGCCCACCGCCAGCAACCAGCCTCGTGGCAGCAGGGTCTGCACCGCAGCGGCGATGGCGCAGCCCAGCACCAGCAGGCTGGCTAGATCAAGAAATTCACGGCTGCTGTGGTCGAGCACGCTGCGCCAGCTCGGGCGCGGCGGCGCTGGGGTGGCTCGGGCCGCGGTGGGCTCGGCCCCCACCAGCCCGGAACGCCGCTCCAGCAGACCCACCACCGCCAGGGGTTGGCCCAGGCGACGCTCCTCCAGCAGTGCAGGCTCCAGCAGCTCTCCCTCGGGCAGCAGCCGCAGCACTGTGGTCAGGGCGAGGGCCAGCGCCAGGGCGGCCAGGGGGCGCGCCGCCAGCAGCCAGGGTTGATGCGGGAAGGCGGCCCAGGTGCTGGCCAGCACGATCGGGTTCAGCACGGGGGCGGCAAACAGAAATCCCAGGGCGGTGCCCAGGGGCGCGCCATCCGCCAGTAGCCGCCGGGCCACCGGCACATTGCCGCACTCACAGGCCGGCAGGGCGAAGCCCAGGCCCGCCCCCACCAGGGGCCCCAGTAGGGGGTGTTGGGGCAGCCGCTGCAACCAGCGTCCACCGGGGCTCACCCAGCGGGCCAGCCCGGCGATCAACACCCCGATCAGCAAAAACGGCAGCGCCTCCAGCAGCAGGCCCTGAAAGATGGCCCAGGCGGTGGCCAGCCGGTTCAAGCGCTTGGGGCGAATTAGCCCATCATCGCTGGGCCTTAAGCGGTTGGGGCTTGATGGCGTCTGGGGTGCCACCGATGTTGCGGATGCTGGGCAGCAGCGGCAACGGCTTGACGTCGTCCTGCACCAGCGATCCCAGCAGTTCCGGCCGGTTGGATTCGAAATGCAGGTGGGGCCCGCTGCTCCAGATGCCGGTGTTGCCGCAGCTGCCGATCACATCGCCGCGCCGAAACGGGCCGGGCGCGCTGGCCTTCTCCAGATGGCTGTAGCTGGTGCGCAGGCCATCTTCGCCGTGCAACACAAAGGTGATGCCGTGGGTGAGGCTGCGCTCCTGGCGGCCCTGGCCATCGTGGGCGGCCCGCACCGGGGTGCCTTGGATGCAGGCGATGTCAATGGCGGGATGGCCCGCCCGCACGCCCTGGGTGATCACCCCTGGCATCGGATGCAGCAGCTGCAGGGCCGGGATCAGGATGGCGACGGGCAAGACACCTTCCGCGACGGAAATCGGAAGCGAATCTTAAATTACGACGCGTGGGACGCGTCTGTCGTCTATGCGACCAAGCGGAGTGTCCCCTCTCGCCCCCATGCGACTGCTGCTCAACCTGCTCTGGTTTGTGCTGGGGGGTCTGGTGATGGGGCTCGGTTGGGCCCTGGCGGGGATCCTCTGCGCCATCACCGTGGTGGGGCTGCCCTGGGCCCGGTCCTGCTTCGTGCTGGCGCGATTTTCCCTATGGCCGTTTGGTCAGGAGGCTGTCAGCCGCCGGGAGCTCACGGGCCGAGCCGACCTGGGCACCGGACCGCTGGGGCTGGTGGGCAATGGGCTGTGGTTTCTGCTGGCGGGCTGGTGGCTGGCCATGGGCCACCTCGGCTCTGCCCTGGCCTGTTTCATCACAATCATCGGCATCCCCTTCGGCATCCAGCACATCAAGCTGGCTCTGATCGCCCTGGCGCCCGTCGGCATGACGGTGGTGCCCAAGCCCTGAGCCCCCATGACGCCATCGCTCACCCTCGCCCAGGCCTCCCGCTTCTGGTGGCAGCTCGGCTGGGTGAGCTTCGGGGGGCCCGCCGGCCAGATCGCACTGCTGCATCGGGAGCTGGTGGAGCGCCGCCGCTGGCTCTCGGAACGCCGTTACCTGCATGCCCTCAACTACTGCATGCTGCTGCCCGGTCCGGAGGCCATGCAACTGGCCACCTACCTGGGTTGGTTGCTGCATGGGGTGCCGGGGGGGCTGATCGCCGGCGGGCTGTTTGTGCTGCCCTCGGTGCTGGTGCTCACCGCCCTGTCCACCGCCTATGCGCTCTGGGGACAGGTGCCCGTGCTGGCGGCGGTGTTCGCGGTGCTCAAGCCCGCCGTGCTGGCGATTGTGGTGGTGGCGGCCTGGCGTCTGGGCCGTCGCGTGCTGCGCACCCCCCTGCAGGTGCTGCTGGCCATCAAGGCCTTTCTGGGGTTGGCATGGCTGGGGCTTCCCTATCCCGTCGTGGTCGCCCTGGCGGCCCTGGTGGGGTGGGCCGCGGGCCGTTGGCGTCCTGGCTTGATGGCCTTGCCCATGGCCCATGGCTCGGGTGGTGCCGCATCCACTGCTGATGCGGCTGACCAGCCAGCGCTCCACGGTGATGCCACCCCCACGCCCGATCACGCGCGGTTCAGCCCCCGTCGCTTGGCGCTCACCCTGCTGATCTGGGCTCTGGCCCTGCTGCTGCCCCTGGCGGTTCTGGTGGTCTGGGGCGGATGGGACGGCCCCCTGGCACTAATGGCTCGCTTCTTTACCCGTGTGGCCCTGCTCAGTTTTGGTGGGGCCTATGCGGTGCTGCCCTACGTGGCCCAGGGGGCTGTGGAACAGTTCGGTTGGCTCAGCGCCGGCCAGATGCTCGACGGCCTGGCCCTCGGGGAAACCACGCCTGGCCCGCTGATCATGGTGGTGGCCTTCGTGGGCTTCATGGGCGGCTGGCACAGCACCCTGTTGGGCGGGCCCGGCAACTGGTGGGCCGCCGTGGCCGCCACCCTGGTGACGGTCTGGTTCACCTTCCTGCCGTCCTTTGGCTTCATCCTGGCGGGAGGGCCGCTGGTGGAGCGCAGCCGCGACGACCTGCGCATCGGCGCCCCGCTGGCGGGCATCACCGCTGCCCTGGTGGGGGTGATCGCCAGCCTGGCGGTGTTCTTTGCCAAGCCGGTGCTGTTCGTTTCGGGCCCCGCTCCGCTGTTGCCCTGGCTCGTGCTGGCGCTCTCCCTGCTGGCCTTGCTGCGCTGGCGCTGGGGGGTGTTGCAGCTCATTGGCGCCGCAGTGGTGCTGGGGGTGACGCGGCAGTTGCTGATGAGCGGTATTGCTGCCGTGGGTTGATTAGGGCTTCGGTGCCGATTGGATCGACTGTTTGATCTCTGCAGATAGTTTGTCGATCTCTGTTTTGTCCGCGCCTTTGAATTCTTTGCCGCAACTATTGGAAACGCTGCCGACGATGCCAATGGCGGCACCATTCTGAAGTTGCTGGGGGTCGAGTTTAACGGGCTTGCCGGACTGCATGATCGTGGAATCGTGTCCAAACGCGATCGCGCCACTCACCATGTTCACCGCTGCGGGGAAAGCTTTGGTGAAGGGCACCCCCTGCAGCACAAGATTGCAGGTCACATTGGCGCCCATGCCTTGATAGAGAAACAGCTGTTGATCGGTGGCGGGCTCTTTCTGGGGTTGTTGTGCTTGCGCGGCGCTGCTCAATCCGAGGGCAACCGGTGCAGCAATCACCCAGCCAAACCAGCGCATCCAGCGACTCACAGCGTTTGATTCACAAGCTCGTGAACTGTATCGCGTAGTGCTTGTTGTTCTGAATACCTCAGCGCGCGTACCAACTCGGGACGGCTTCGTAGCAAGCGGCGTTCTTGCTGTTCTCCCGGGCCTCCACCTTCCAGCAGCAGCTGCGGCCGCCATCACGGCTCTGCAGCAGGGCATTGGCCCACTGCCACACCAGTTGGGCGCTGGCTTCCATGCCCACGTTGTCCATCACCCGCAGGTCGAGGGCCCCCTGCGCGTGCAGCGCCTGCCACTGCTCCAGCAGCGGGTCGTCGGCATTCACCAGGAAGGTGTGGTCGAACTGCTCGGCCAGCTGGGCCTCCAGGGCCCCGAGGCTGGAGAAATCCACCACGAAGCCGTGCCCATCGAGTTCCTGGGCCTGGAACCAGCAGGTGAAGCTGCGGCTGTAGCCATGCACGAAGCGGCAGTGGCCCGGGTGGCGCCACTGGCGATGGCAGCAGGGGTAGCCGCTGAAGGTTTTGCTGCAGGTGTGGGCGGCGGTCATGCCGGATGGGCTGTTGCGGTGGAGGCCGCTGCGGGAAGATCGGAGCAGATGACGCACCGCCCTTGCAGGCATCATTTCAGGCCCCGGATCCGGCCCTGATCGGCTCCCTGCGTTTTAACGAGGCTGGCCTGATTCCTGCCGTGGCGCAGGACTGGCTCGATGGCGCCGTGCTGATGGTGGCCTGGATGAACCGCGAGGCGATCGAGCGCACCCTCGCCAGCGGAGAGGTGCACTACTGGAGCCGTTCCCGCCAGGAGCTCTGGCATAAGGGGGCCACCAGTGGCCACATCCAGCAGCTGCGCGGCCTCCGCTACGACTGCGACGCCGACGTGCTGCTGTTGACGATCGAGCAGCGCGGCGATGTGGCTTGCCACACCGGCGCCCGCAGCTGCTTCTACGACGACGGGGTAACCCCCAGCGCCGGTGGCCCCGCGGCCGCTCCGCCGCCGGCGGATGTATGCACGGAGTTGATGCGGGTGATCGAGGGCCGCCGTGATCAGCCCGAGTCCGGCAGCTACACCAACAAGCTGCTGGAGGGGGGCGACAACCGCATCCTCAAGAAGATCGGAGAGGAGAGCGCCGAATTCGTGATGGCCTGTAAGGACGGCGACGCCGCTGAGATCGCCGGCGAAGCCGCCGACATCCTGTTCCACCTGCAGGTGGCCCTGGCTCATCACGGGGTTAGCTGGCGCCAGGTGCAGCAGGTGCTGGCCCAGCGCCGCGGTGCCCCGCGGCGGGAGTAGCGCGCTGGCTTAGCCCTGGCCCTTGATCCGCACTGGGCTGCCGTGGCGCAACCCCATGGCCCCCGACACAATCACCCGCTCCCCGGGCCGTAGCCCCTCCAGCACCGGATAACGGTTGCCCTGCAGGGGGCCGATCTGCACGGGGCGTTGCAGGGCGATGGCGGTGTTCTTGGGCAGGCGCTCCAGGGCCTTGAGGTCGGCGCGGCCCGGATCCTGCCGCAGCTGCGCCAGGTTGCCCACCACAAACACAAACGCCTGGCCGAACTGGCGGGTCACCGCCTCAAACGGCACCGCCAGCTGCTGCTCGCTGCCCAGCAGCACCCGGGTGCGCAACCGCTGGCCATTGCGCAGCTGGCCGGCGCTGTTGTCGATCGTGGCCTTGGCCAGCAGGGTCTGGGTGCCGGCGCTGACGCCGGGGTCCACCTGGCCGATGCGGCCCTCGGCCACGGGCCGGTCGCTGTCCTCCGCCAGCAGTTGCACCGGTTGCCCCGGCCGCACTTGCGTGAGCCGTCCGGCGGGCACATCGATGCGCGCCAGCAGCCGCTCGTTGCGGATGATGCGGCTGAAGGGGGTGCCGGCCGAGAGCACATCGCCGGGCTTGATCGTGAGATCCCCGATCACGCCGGCGATCGGGGCGCGAATGTCCTTGTAGGCCAGATCGGCCAATTTGGCCCGCAGCGCTTCGCGGGAGCCGATGGCATTGGCCTGGTACTCCTCCGCCTGCAGGGCGCTGGCGGCCCCCTGGGCCACCAGGCCGCGGAAGCGTTGGTAGGCCAGCTCATCGCGCTTGGCCTTGGCCCGTAGGGCCTGCACATCGGCCCGCAACTGGGTTTGATCCAGCACCACCAGCAGTTGCCCGGCCTGAACGCGATCGCCCGTGCGCACCAGCACCCGCTGCACCCGGCCGCCCGCCTGGGCCGCCAGGTCGATCTCCTCGGTGGCCTCCAGGGTGCTGACGGTGTTGAGGGTCTGCTCGAAGCGCTGGCTGGTGGTGGGCACCACGGTCACCAGGGCCGGGGGCCGCCGTTTGCCCCCGTCGCCGCAGCCCGCCAGTGTGAGCAGCAGTGCCGCCAGGGCGGCCGCCCCGGCGGTGACGCGATGGCGGCTGGTGCCCATGGCCATGCCGATCCCGATGCCCCTGTCTTGTGGTGATTCAGCCATGGTGTCGTGCCCTCCAACGGGATTGGTTCTGCAGCTCCCAGCCCTTGATCACCCGATAAACGCTCGGCACCACAAACAGGCTCAAGCCTGTGGACACCAGCAGCCCAAAGAACACCACGGTGCCGATGCTGATGCGGCTGCCGGCGCTGGCGCCACTGGCGAGCAGCAGCGGCACAAACCCCGCCAGGGAGGAGAGGGCCGTGAGCAGGATCGGCCGCAGGCGGCTGATGGCGGATTCGCGGATCGCCGCCTCCAGCTCCAGGCCCTCCCGCAGCCGCTGGTTGGCGAATTCCACGATCAGGATGCCGTTCTTGGCGGCCAGGGCCACCAGCACCAGCAGGCCCATCTGGCCATACACATCCAGGGGCAGGCCCCGCAGCACCAGCCCCCCCAGGGCCCCCAGCAGGGCCAGGGGCACCGTGATCAGGATGATCAGCGGGTCGAGCAGGTTTTCGTAGAGGGCGGCCAACACCAGCCCCATCACCAACACCGCCAGCAGGAACACCCGCAAACTGCCTCCCCCCGCCAGCCGTTCCTCCCGGGCCAGCCCGGCCCATTCCAGGTCGGTGTCGCTGCCGCCGAGGCGCTGCTGCAGCTGCTCCAGCTCTGCCATCGCCTGGCCCGTGCTCACCCCCGGGGCCGGCAGGGCCCGGATCGTGATCGCCCGCACCAGGCGGCTGTGGTTGATGGTGCTGGGGCCCGTGGCGGGCAACACCCGCACCACCTGCCCCACGGGGATCAGCTGGCCGCTGCGGCTGCGCACCTGCAGGCTGAGCACATCCTCGGGGCCGCGGCGCCCCTGACCGTCGAGCTGCACGATTACGCGCCGCACCTGGTCGGATTCGAAGCTGTCGTTCACATAGCTGCTGCCGAAGCTGGCGCCGATGGTGGACACCAGGGTGTCCAGATCGATCCCGAGGGAGGCCAGCTGCAGGCGGTTGGGCTCCAGGCGCAACAGCGGTGCATCGGCGTTGAAACGGGTGGAGACGCGCTCGAAGCGGCCCGTGGCGTTGGCGGCGCGGATCAGGGCCTGGGCCCGCTGGGCGAATTGATCGAGGCTGAGTTGGCCGTTGCTGATGTCCAGCAGCTCCAGCTCCAGACCCCCTTCACTGCTGAAGCCCCGCACGCTGGGGGGAGGGCTCAGCTGCACCATGGCGTCGCTGATCCGCTTGCCCAGGGCCCGGTTGAGCCGTTGGGCCACGGCCTCGGTGCGGGTATCGCCGTCGCCCCGCTGGCCGATCGGCTTGAGCCGGATGAACACGCTGCCCTTGTTGGGGCTGCTGTCGCCAAAGGAGCGGCCCGCATAGAAGTTGGCGCTGGCCAGGCTCGGCTCCCGCTCCACCACAGCGCGCACCTGCTCCATCACCGCCTGGGTGCGTTGCAGCGAGGAGCCCTCCGGCAGCACCACCACGCCCCGCAGCTGGCCGTTGTCCTCCTGGGGGATGAAGGCGGTGGGCCGCAGGGAGAGCCCCACGGCGGTGATCAGCAGCCCCAGGGCCAGGGCGATCAGCACCCGGCGTCGCTGCCGCAGGCTCCCTTCCAGCCAGCGGCTGTAGGGCTGCTCGAGCCCCTCCAGCCAGCGTCGCGGTGGGTCAATCCAGCGCAGCAGCCAGGCCGGTTCCCGCTGCTCGGCGTGCAGAAAACGGCTGGCGGCCACCGGCGTGAAGCTGATGGCGTTGAACGTCGACACGATGATCGCCGCGCCGATGCTGATGGCGATCGGGGCGTAGAGCCGCCCCAGGCTGCCCTGCAGCCCCAGCACCGGCAGGAACACCACCACCAGCACCAGGGAGGTGGCGATTACCGCGCCCCCCAGCTCGGCCATGGCACCCCGGGCCGCCGCCAGGGGGGAGGCGCCGCGCTCCAGCCGGCGGCCGATGTCCTCACACACCACGATGGCGTCGTCCACCACCAGGCCTGAGGCCAGCACCATGCCGAACAGGCTGAGGGTGTTGATCGAGCTGCCGGAGAGCTTGATCAGGCTGATCGACCCCAGCAGCGACACGGGCACCGCCAGGGCGCTGATCAGGGCCAATCGGCTGTTGCCCAGCCCCAGCAGCAGCGCCAGGAACACCAGCACCACCGCATCCCTGAGGCTGCCGGTGGCTTCGGCGATGCTCTCGCGCACCGTGTCGGCTTCGTTGACGATCAACTGCAGCTCCAGCCCCGGCGGGAACCGCGGTTCCAGTTCGGCGATGGCCTGCTCCAGCCGCTCGCTCACCTCCAGGGCGTTGCTGCCATCGCGCTGGTACACGGCCAACGCCACGGTGGGATCGCCTTGCAGGTTGGTGGCGATCGTGTCGTAGGTCTCGCTGCCCAGGTCGACGCGGCCGATGTCGCGCAGCAGCACCACGCCCCCCTCCGGCCCGCGACCCACCACCAGCTGTTCCAGTTCTTCCGGACTGCGCAGCCGCCCCTCCATGCGCAGCGGCAGGGTGGTGGCCTGGCCAGGGGGCCCTGGTTCATCGCCGGTCTGCCCCAGGGCCGCCAGCACGTTCTGGGCCTCCAGGGCCCGACTCACATCGGTGATGGTGAGCTGGCGCTCCAGCAGTGCCGCCGGCTGCAGCCACAGCCGGAAGGCCAGCGGGCTGCCGCCGGAGAGGCTGACGCTGCCCACGCCTTCCACCCGCTGCAGCCGCTCCTTCACCACCTGGTTCACCCAGCCGCTGAGGAACTGGGGGCCGTAGCGCCCGTCGCGGGCGCTGAAGCTGAGCACCATCAGCAGGTCGTCGGAGCTGCGGCGCACCTGCACCCCCAGCCGTGCCACCGACGCGGGCAGCTGCCGCAGCACCTGGTTGGCTTCGTTCTGGGCATTGATCTGATTGAGCTCCGGTTCACCCCCGTCGAAGCTGAGGGTGATGGAGCTGCCGTTGGCGCTGCTGCTGGAGCGGATCGTCTGCAGCCGCTCCACCCCATTGAGCTGCTTTTCGAGCAGAGCCGTCACCCCCTGCTCCACCACCTCTGGGTTGCCGCCGGGGTAAGTGCTGCGCACGGTCACCCGGCCGGGGGCAATGGGCGGCAGGTTTTCCACCTGCAAGCCCGCCAGGCTCAGGGCCCCCAGCAGCAACAGCAACAGGCTCAGCACCAGGCTGAACACCGGCCGGCGCAGGAACAGATCCGAGATGGTGCGGCGCGGCTGGCTCATGGCTGCACCAACCCCGGCTGCCCTTGCAGCCACTGCAGCGTGGCCCGATCGCGGCGGCTCAACTCCAGCACCGGCTTGGCTCCAGGCTGCGCGGCCATGGCATCACCGGCCTGATCGCTGTGGCCCCAGAGGCCAAAGGCATGCCCCAGCTCGTGCAGGGCAGTGGCCTGGATCCCGGTTGGGCCCTGCCCAGGACTGATCAGCACCTCCACC
>JBEIQU010000116.1:0-5554 GCA_040376355.1 Prochloraceae cyanobacterium
CCTCGGCCCGGCCCAGTTCCGCTCCAGTGGCAAGCGCATCGATTTCCCCGGTTTCTTCCGCGCCTACGTGGAGGGCAGCGACGATCCCGATGCCGCCCTCGAGGGCCAGGAGGTGTTGCTGCCGGCCCTCAAGGGCGGCGATCAACCGGCCTGCCGGGAGGTGGAAGCCCTCGGCCACCAGACCCAGCCGCCCGCTCGCTACAGCGAGGCCGCCCTGGTGAAGATGCTGGAGAAGGAGGGCATCGGCCGCCCCTCCACCTACGCCTCGATCATCGGCACGATTGTCGACCGCGGGTACGCCACGCTTCAGAACAACGCCCTCACCCCCAGCTTCACGGCCTTCGCCGTAACCGCCCTGCTGGAGGAGCACTTCCCCGATCTGGTGGACACGGGCTTCACGGCCCGCATGGAGAACAGCCTCGACGAGATCTCCACCGGCAAGGAGCAATGGCTCCCCTACCTGGAGGCCTTCTTCAAGGGCGATAACGGCCTCGAGACCCAGGTGGCACAACGGGAGGGGGACATCGACCCCGGCGCCTCCCGCACCATCGAGCTGGAGGGCCTGCCTTGCGTGGTGCGGATCGGCCGCTTCGGGGCCTACCTGGAGACCAAGCGTGTGGCGGACGACGGCAGCGAGGAGTTGCTCAAGGCCACCCTGCCCCAGGAGATCACCCCCGCCGATCTGGATGCGGATCGGGCCGAGTTGATCCTCAAGCAAAAGGCCGACGGCCCCGAATCCCTTGGGGAGGACCCCGAGACCGGCGAGCTGGTCTACCTGCTGTTCGGTCAGTACGGCCCCTATGTGCAGCGCGGCCAGGTGAGTGATGACAACCCCAAGCCCAAGCGCGCCTCCCTGCCGAAGGGGGTGAAGCCTGAGGAGTTGAGCCTCGAGGATGCCCTGGGGCTGCTGCGCCTGCCCCGGCACCTGGGGGAGCACCCCGACGGCGGCAAGATCGAAGCGGGCCTGGGGCGGTTCGGCCCCTATGTGGTGCATCACAAGGGCAAGGGGGAGAAGGATTACCGCTCCCTCAAGGCCGAGGATGACGTGTTGATGGTGGGCCTGAGCCGGGCGGTGGAGCTGCTGGCCCAGCCCAAGCGGGGCCGCGGCGGCCGCACGGCCCTCAAGGATCTGGGCACACCGGAGGGGGCCGATGAGGCGATCCAGTTGTTCGATGGCCCCTATGGCCTCTACGTGAAGCAGGGGAAGGTCAACGCCTCCCTGCCCGAGGGGGTCACGGCCGACACGATCAGCCTGGAGCAGGCGGTGGAACTGCTGGCCGCCAAGTCCGCCACCGGCACAACCAAGGGCCGCAAACCGGCCGCCTCCCGCAGCAGCAAAGCGGCTGGCACCAAAGCCGCCACCAAGGCTGCGGCCCCCAAGGCCGCGGCGAAAAAAGCCCCCGCCACCACCAAAACCGGCCGGCTGCGGGCCAGTGCCGTGCGCATCATCCGCGCCGCCGACAGCTGATGCGCCGGCTGCTGCCCCTGCTGCCCCTGGTGGCCCTGGCCGGTTGCAGCGGCACCCCCTTCGGCGATCAGCTCTCCCGCAGCTTTTCCTCCCCTCCGGCGGCGCCCCCCGCCGCGCGGCCGGCGGCAGCGGCGGCCAGCCCGGGCAAGCCCGGCTCTGCCGATGCGGCCAAGCCCAAGCCCGCGGCCCCGGAGGCCGGCAAGCCGGCGACAGCCCTTCCCCCGCGGCCAAGCCGGCCCGTTCCAGCGGCCACCCCGGCTCCCTACCGGGTCACCATCAAGCTGCCGGCCGCCGACCCCGCCGCTCCGGCGGAGCGCGTCACGGAAGCCCTGCGGGCCGCCGGCGTGAGCTTCGAGGTGGAGACGATCGAGCGCGTCAAGCCGGGCGGTGAGGGTTACGGCACGCCGCAGCGCAGCGCGGCGCCACCGCCGCGATGACCCTCTCCCGCCGGCAGGCCCGCCAGCTCATGGACACGGCCTATCTGGCGGCGGCCACAGCCCTGCTGTGGGTGGGTCTCTATTACCTGCCCGTCGGTGGCGCCCTGTTCCGCCTGGCGCTGCCCCTGCCCCTGGCCCTGCTGCAGTTGCGCCACAACGGGCGCTGTGCCGTGGAGGGGGTCACGGTGACGGCCCTGCTGCTGGTGGCGCTGATGGGCCCCATCCGCGGGCCTTTGGTGCTGTTCCCCTATGGCCTGCTGGCCCTGTGGCTGGGGTGGTGCTGGCGCCGGCGGCTGAGCTGGTGGTGCAGCTGGAGCATCGGCCTGGTGATCGGAGCCGCCGGGTTCCTGGTGCGGGTGGCGGTGCTCTCGGTGCTCCTGGGCGAAAACCTCTGGGTGGTGATCACCACCGCCGCCGCTCAGGTGTTGGAGCGGTTGGCGGGGCTGCTGCAGCTGGGCGGGGGCCCCGATCTCCTGCAGGTGCAGGCGATGGCCGTGGGGCTGGTGCTGCTGCAGAACCTCATCTACGTGCTGGCCCTGCACGCCGTGGCCCTGTGGATCTTTCCCCGCCTGCAGAGCCCAATCAGTGCTCCACCAGCGGTGCTGCGGCCGCTGCTGGCCTTCGATCCGCTTTGAGTCTGCGGCGGCTCAGCGGCGATCCCGCCTTGGCGGATCGCTGGTGTGCGCGGCTGCGGCAGGCATGGGCGGCCTCCCCCCCGCGCCGGCCAAGGCTGTTGTTGTTGCTGGCCGGCACGGACACCGCCGCGGTGCCGGGGATTTCGGCCGCCGGAGCCACGCCCGCTGCCCGGCAGCGCACGGCCGCCGCCGACGCGGAACTGCTGCTGCTGGGCCCCAGCCAGCCCCGGCCCCATGCCCTGCCCCCGCTGCCGGCGGGGGTGAGTCCGGCGCTGATCGCCCATGTGGTGGTGCAGGCCCTGGGCCTGGAACCCCTCGTGATCGACCTGGGGGTACCGCTGGCGCCGGCGGTGCCGCACCTCAGCCTGGGCCAGGCGCCGGCCCGTTGCCTCAGCGGTGGCGCGGCCATGGATCCGGAGCGCGTGCAGCGCTTGCTGCGCCTGGGCCGCCGCTGGGGGGAGCGCCTGGCGGCCGAGGGTGCGCCGTTGCTGGTGGCGGAGTGTGTCCCAGGGGGCACCACCACCGCCCAGGCGGTGTTGCAGGGGCTGGGGGTGGAGGCGGCGGGCCTCGTGAGCGGCAGCCTGCGGCAGCCGGCCCATGCCCTCAAGCGCCAGTTGGTGGAGCGGGGCCTGGCGGCCGCTGGCCTGGGGGCGGGGGAGACCGCGTCGCCGGAGGCGGTGCTGGCGGCGGTGGGGGATCCCATGCAGGCCCTGGCGGCGGGGCTGCTGCAGGGGGCGGCCCAGGCCGAGTTGCCCCTGCTGCTGGCGGGGGGCAGTCAGATGGCGGCGGTGCTGGCCCTGGCCGTGGCTTTGACACCCCCCGAGCGTCGCCCCCAACTGTGGGCCCAGGCGGCCATTGGCACCACCGCCTGGGTTGCGGGCGAGACGAGCAGCGATCTGGGACTGTTGCTGGAGCGGATGGGGCAGCGTTGGGGGCAGTCCCCGCTCGCCTTCGCCAGCGCGCTGCGTTTCGAGGGCTGTAGGGCCCCCGAACTGCTGGCCTACGAGCAGGGCTACGTGAAGGAGGGGGTGGGTGCCGGCGGATTGGCCCTGCTGTGGGAGCTGAGCGGCCGCAGCCCCCAGGAGCTAGCGCAGGCCTGCGACCGGGCCTGCGCCGGGCTGCGTTCCTAGGGTCGCCCCATGGAGGATCGTGCCGTGCTGAGCCGCCGACGCCTGTTGCAGCTGGCCGCTGGCGGCGGCGCGCTGCTGGGGGCTTCCGCTTTGGGGGGCTGCCGCTGGCTGGGGGGCGGCGGGCCAGAGCCGCAGCTGCTGCTGGTGCGCGGTCAGCTGCCGGCCGCCTGGTTGAAAGCCCTGCCTGAGCCTTGGCGCCCCCGGCCCCTGGAGACCCCCCAGGCCCTGCTGCAGGCCACCGACAGCCCCCAGTCGACCACCACCCTCGTGGCCCTGGGGGACGGCTGGGCCCAGCAGCTGCAGCGCACCCGTCTGCGGCCCCTGGCGGTGGAGGGGGTGCTGCGGGAGTTGGATCCGATCGCGGCGCCCCCCAGCCGCCTGTTTGCCCCTGAGGGGCAGCCAGTCCTGGCGTTTCCCTGGGCCTTCGGCACCTGGGTGCTGCTGCTGCGCAATCGCCCCGATCTGCTGCGGCGCCGCCAGGAGGGGTGGTCGCTGCTGCTGGATTCCAGCCTGCGGCAGCGGCTGGTGCTCCCCTCGAGCCCGCGGGTGGTGATCGATCTGGCCCTGCGGCAACTGGGGCTGGCCGCGGCGGACCCGGCCGCCCTGGGGGATCCGCGGTTGCCGGATCAGTTGGCGCAGCTGCGGCGCCAGGCCCTCGCCTTCGCTGAGCGGGATGGGGTGCAGCTGCTGCTGGCCGGTGAGGCGGATGCCGCCGTGGTGCCCAGCCAGCGGGCCCTGCCGCTGCTGCTGCGGGATCCGCGCCTTGAGGCGCTGTTGCCGGAGACCGGATCGCCCCTGTCCTGGCAGCTGCTGCTGCAGTTGGCCGTCGATGGCGACACGTCAGCGCCGTTGCCGCTGGAATGGCTCCGCGACGGGTTGACGTTGCCCCTGCTGGACCGGCTGTTGGCGGCCGGCTGGGTGCCGCCCTTGCCGCCCCAGCGGCTGCAACCGGCCCTGGCCCGCTGGCCGCAACGGCTGCGGCCGCTGCTGTTGCCCCCGCCGGGCGTGTTGGCCCGATGCAGCAACCTGCCGCCCTTCAGCCCCGCCGAGCAGCGGCGCTGGCAGGCCCTATGGGATGGCGCCATGGCGGCCGGTTGAGCCGGCGCGGCTTTGGGTTCAGCCCCAGAGCCGTCGCCGCGGCGGGGCCGCCAGGCGCCGGTGGGTGTCGGCCAGCAGCTCGGGAATCGGCAGCTGCAATGGACAGCGCGGCAGGCAATCGCCGCAGCGGTTGCAGGCGCTGGCGTCGAGGGTTTCCCACCAATGGCCGGCCCGGCCGATCAGGTTGTAGCGCTCCTCGGCAAAGGTCTGCAGGCCATGGCCCACCGCCAGGTTGCGCAGGCGCAGCAGCTCTGGGATCGGCACGGCGTTAGGGCAGGGCAGGCAGGCGCGGCATTGGCCGCAGCGCTCCAGTCCCAGCCGGCTCTGGCCGGTGCTGGCCAGCTGTTCGAGGGCCTGACGCTGCTGCGGGCTCAGCCATGGGCCGTCGGCTGCGTCCGGCCCGGCCATGGCCTGGGCCAGGGCCAGATCACTGGGTTGGGTCGCCCCCAGGCTGAGGGTGGAGATGCCCTGGTCGAGCAGGAAGCGGTAGGCCAGCTCCAGCGGATGGAAGGGGGCGCAGTCCGCCAGCAGCTGCGGCGGTGGGTCGTAGAGCCGGCCGCCTTTGTCGGCGGGGGAGATGGCCAGCACCCCAAGCCCCTCCGCCAGGGCCGCCCGGGCCAGGGGCAGACGGGTCTGGTCGAACAGGTGCAGATGCAGGCTGCAGAACTGAAACTGCCCGCTGGCCAGGGCCCGTTCGATCAGGTCGGTGCTGCCATGGCTGGAGAACCCCACCTGCCCCACCAGCCCCTCCCCCACGGCCCAGCGCAGCAGCTCGCCGCCGGGGCC
>JBEIQU010000234.1:0-3253 GCA_040376355.1 Prochloraceae cyanobacterium
CCTTCCTGCCAGGGCGCGTAGCGGGCGGTGCTCCAGTGCAGTTGCACCCGCTGCAGCTGCCCCTGCAGCCGCTCCTGGGAGGCGGCGAAGGCGCGCCGGTAGCCCTGGCGACCCAGGCGCCAGGGGAAGGGGGCGAGTTTGGTGGCGATGCAGATCCGCGCCTGATCCGCTGCGCTAGCCGCTGCCGCGAACTGGCCCAGGAGGGTTTCGCTGCGGCCGTTGAAGCGGCCGGTGCCATAGGAATCGGCGGTGTCGAAAAACAGCAAACCCTGCTGCAGGCACCGCTGAAAGGTGGCCGCCAGCCGCTCGTCGTCGCGCTCCGGGCTGTAGCCCCATAGGAACTGATTGCCCCAGGCCCAGGTGCCCACGCCGATGCCGGGTTGGCGGCTCTGGCTTGCCATGATCACTGCCATTCGGGCCACCACTGCGGTGAATTCTCAGCCTCGCCCCGTCAGCCCTGAAACCGCCCCGGTGGTGCTGTCGCCTCTGGGCTCTGCCCCGGCTGGCCTGCAGGACGGTGGCACGGTTGATCCCGTGCTCTGCGGCCACTGCGGCCGCACCGCCAGCAATGGGCTGGTGTGCATCGGCATGTGTGTGGCCGATTCGGGCTACTGATCCCATGGCCCGCCCGCTGGCCATGGCTGTGCTGTTGGCGGTCGCCGCGGGCTGGTCCACCAGCCTGCAGGCCCAGGGCTTTGCTGACAGCTTCGGCCGTTGGCAGCAGCAGCCCCGCACCTGCCAATTGGCGTTCAAGGCTGGCGCCAAGGCCAGTTGCCGATCGGTGCAGCTGGATCAGCGCAACCCGCTGGTGCTGCGCCTGAGCCTGCTGGCCCCCGGCCCCCTGCAAGGGGGGCTCCAGCAGCTCACCCTGGCGGGCCAGTTGCAGGAGGGCAGTCAGCCGATGCGCTGCCGGCAGGGGGTCTGCGAGCTCCAGCAGCCGCTCCAGCTGCGCCTAGCCAGCGCCAGCGAAACGCAGTTCGATGGCCGCGGCCTGGCCCAGGGGGTGCCGCAGATCTGGCCTGTCGAGGGGCAGTGCCGCATCGATCCAACGGCCATCCGCTGTGAGGCCTCCTCGGAGCGCGGCAGCCGCTGGACCGTGCAGCTCAGCCTGTGACAGCGCCCTGGGTGCTCAACCCCTGATGCGGGGTTGCCGAGGGGGGTGAGCTAGAGCAAAAGAGGCGGCACCCAGATTCGAACTGGGGGTAAAGGATTTGCAATCCTCTGCCTTACCACTTGGCCATGCCGCCGCCCGGGAGCAAACTCCCAGGGCGGATCGTATCAGTGAAGGGATGGCCGGCCGGCTGTTGGTGCTGAGCAACGGCCATGGGGAGGACCTGATCGCCCTGCGGGTGTTGCAGTGCCTGCATCAGCGCCATCCGGAGCTGGAGATTGCGGTGCTGCCGCTGGTGGGGGAGGGCAGCGCCTATGCCCCTCTGGAGCAGGCCGGAGCGCTGCGGCGCATCGGCCCGCGCCGCAGTCTTCCGAGTGGTGGCTTCAGCAACCAGAGCCTGCGGGGTCTGCTCGCCGATCTGTGGGCCGGGGTGCTGGGGCTGAGCTGGCGGCAGTGGCGCCTGGTGCGTCGCTGGGGCCGCAGCGGTGATCCGGTGCTGGCGGTGGGGGATCTGCTGCCGTTGCTGCTGGCCTGGGCCAGCGGTGCCCCCTATGGCTTCATCGGCACCCCCAAGAGCGATTACACCTGGGCTAGCGGCCCGGGATCGGCAGGGGTGGCGGCCCTCTATCACCGCTGCAAGGGCAGCGAATGGGACCCCTGGGAGTGGGGCCTGATGGCCCGCCGCCGCTGCCGGTTGGTGGCCCTGCGGGATCGCTTCACGGCGCGAGGGTTGCGCCGCCACGGGGTGGCAGCCCTGGCACCCGGTAACCCAATGATGGACGGCCTGCAGGCGGATCCACTGCCTGCGGCATTGGAGCATCAGAGCCGGCTGCTGCTGTTGGGGGGCAGCCGCATGCCTGAGGCCCTCGGCAACCTGCGGCGCCTGCTGGGGGCCCTGGAGGATTGGGATCCCCAGGCTCCGCTGCTGCTGTTGGCCCCCTGTGGTTCGCGGCCCGCACCGGCGGAGTGGGAGCCATTGCTGCGGGGCTTGGGCTTTGCTCCGGAGCGGATTCCCGACGGCACCGGTGCCGCCGCCGCCTGGCGCCGCGGCCCTCTGCAACTGCTGGTGGGGCCGGGCCGTTTTGCCGCTTGGGCCGGTTGGGCGGAGCTGGGCCTGGCGGCGGCGGGTACCGCCACGGAACAGGTCGTGGGGCTCGGGATCCCGGCCCTGTCGTTGCCGGGGCCGGGCCCCCAGTTCAAGCGGGGTTTTGCCGAGCGCCAGAGCCGGCTGCTGGGGGGAGCCGTGGCGGTGTGCCGCAGCCCCGAACAGCTGCGGGATCGGCTGGGGCTGCTGCTGCGTGATGGTGTGCTGCGGGGCCAGCTGGGGGCCATCGGCCGGCGGCGCATGGGGCCAGCCGGCGGCAGCGATGCGTTGGCCCGCCTGTTGGCTGAGCGGTTGCTGCGCCGGGCGGGATGATGAAGGCCTGCCCGCACAGCCGCGCCCCATGGCCGCCCCCCAAGACAAGGACTTCGCCACCGCCTGCGGCCGGCTCGCCAGCAGCCTGAGCATCAGCCTCGCCGCCGCCCGCCGCAAGGTGGATCTGGTGGCCGCCAAGGAGGGGGTGCGGGATAACGCCGGCCGGCTGCTGATCGCCCAGCGGTTGATGCTCGAGGCCCAGGGGGTGGGGGAGCAGTCGCGTCAGTTGCTGGATGTCTTGCTGGAGGCGGTGCAGGAGGAGGCCAACTACCTCGGCGACGACTGACCCCAGAGCCCCTCAGGAGCGATGCTCGAACACCGCGCCAAAGCGGCCGCGGTCGAGTTCAGCGATCACCGGGATGCAGGCGAAGCTGCGCAGGGCCAGGTTGAGCCGCTCCTCCCGCACCAGCATCTGCACCAGCCGGTCGCGGGCCGGCAGCAGGTAACGCACGTCGTTGGCGGCATAGGCCAACTGGGTGTCGCTGAGCTCTTCGACCCGGCCCCAGTCGCTGCTCTGGGCGCCTTTGTCGAGCTCCACGCCGCAGAGCTCCTGCACCAGCTCCTTGAGCCCGTGGCGGTTGGTATAGGTGCGCGCCAGGCGGCTGGCCACCTTGGTGCAGAACAGCGGTGCCACGGCGATGCCCAGCCCCTCCCCCAGGGCGGCCACATCGAAGCGGGCGAAATGGAACACCTTTTCAACCGCTGCGGCCTCCATCAGCTGCCGC
>JBEIQU010000212.1:0-3567 GCA_040376355.1 Prochloraceae cyanobacterium
CGGCGCACCAGGCGCACCTCGGTGGAGGGCAGCTTGAGGGCGACGTAGTCGCCTTCTTTAGCCATCACCTGGGCGCTGGCGCCGGCGGTGCGCACCATCTGGCCGCCGCGGCCGGCATAGAGCTCCACGCAGTGAACGCTGGAGCCGAGGGGGATGGCCGAGAGCGGCAGGGCATTGCCGTTCTCGATCGGGGCCTCGGGGCCGGACACCACGGTGGAGCCCACCGCCACACCGGCCGGAGCCAGGATGTAACGCTTCTCGCCATCGGCGTAGAAGAGCAGCGCCAGGCGGGCGTTGCGGTGCGGGTCGTAGTGGATGGCGGCCACGCGGGCCTCCACACCGTGCTTGTCGCGGCGGAAGTCGACGAGGCGATAGAGGCGCTTGTGACCACCGCCGCGGTGACGGCAGGTGATCACACCGCGGTTGTTGCGGCCCTTGCGCTGGTGCTTAGCCACCACCAGGCCCCGCTCGCGTCCGCGGCCGGTGACTTCAGCGAAGTCGCTGGCGACACGGGTGCGGGTGCCGGGGGTGATAGGGCGGTACTTACGGATTCCCATGATTCGTTAAACCCCTCAGGCTTCCGGGAAGAGCTGGATGGCATTGCCATCGGCCAGGCGCACCACCGCCTTCTTCACCTGGGCACGTTTGCCGGCGAAACGACCCACGCGGCGGGTGCGGCGCGGGGGGTTCATGGTGCTTACACCAACGACCTTGACGTCGAACAGCTGTTCAACGGCGGCCTTGATGTCGGGCTTGGCGGCCCGATGGTCCACCTCGAAGGTGTACTGGTTCTGCTCGATGGCGCGGGTGGCCTTCTCGGTGATCAGCGGCCGGCGGATCACATCCGCCAGACGCCCGTTAAAGCGTTCAGTCATCGCCGTAGACCTCCTGAATCTTCGCGAGCGCTTCCTCGCTCACCACCAGGGCGTTGGCGTGGAGCAGATCGAACACGTTGAGCTGATCAGCGGCGATCAGCTTCACCTTTTCAAGGTTGCGCACCGAGCGGCGCACCACCTCACTGGGGGCATCCAGCACCACCAGCACTTTGGAACCATCGGCGATGCCGAAGCGGCCCAGAGCAGCGGTGATTTCCTTGGTCTTGGGGGTGTCCAGACCAGCGGCAAAGCCCTTCACCACCGTGATGTCGGCGAGGCGACTCATCAGCGCGGTGCGCAGGGCGAGGCGACGCTCCTTGCGGTTCATCGCCAGGGTGTAGGTGCGGGGCTTGGGCCCGAACACCACGCCACCACCGGGGCGCAGGGGGGTGCGGATCGAACCCTGACGGGCCCGGCCGGTGCCCTTCTGCTTGTAGGGCTTGCGACCACCACCGGCCACTTCCGCACGGGTGAGCGTGCTGGCGGTGCCCTGACGGGCGTGGGCCAGCTGACGCACCACGGCGCGGTGCACCAGGTCGTTGGCGGTGGTTTCCTTGGCGACCTTCAGGTCGAGGCTGGCCTTACCGGCCTCCTTCCCCTGCCAATCGCGAACAACACAGTTAGCCATGTCTGTTCTCCTCAGTTCGCGGCCTTAGCACCCACCCGCTTCGCGGGGAGGATGTTCAGGAGGGCGCCGGGCTTGCCGGGCACCGAGCCTTTGACCACCAGCAGGTTGCGCTCGGCATCCACCTTGAGGATGGTGAGGCCACGGGTGGTGATTTGCTTGCCGCCGTAGCGGCCAGCCATGCGCTTGCCGGGGTACACACGGCCGGGGGTGGTGCCGGCGCCGGTGGAACCCGGTTCGCGGTGGTTCTTCGAACCGTGGGTCATGGGGCCGCGGCTGAAGCCGTGGCGCTTCTGGTAACCAGCGAAGCCACGACCGATGGTGTCGCCGCTCACATCGACCTTCTGGCCCTCCTCAAAGGAGGCCACGGTGATCGCTGCACCGAGCTCCAGGCCGTCGACGGAGTCGACGCGGTATTCCTTCAGATGGCGCAGGAGCTCATCGCCGGACTTGGCCAGGTGACCCTTGGCCGGCTTGTTGACGAGCTTGTCGCGGATATCACCGAAGCCCAGCTGCACGGCGCTATAGCCGTCAGTGCTGTCGGTTTTGAGTTGGGTGATGCGGCAGGGGCCCGCCTCGATCACGGTGACCGGGATGGATCTGCCTTCGTCGTCGAAGAACTGGGACATGCCCAGTTTCTTCCCAAGAATGCCGATGGACATAAGGAGAAGAAACGCCAGCGGGACTACCACATCCCGAGGCTGAAAGCCTGAGGAGTGGCGTGGCTGAGTCGCGTTGCGCAGTTGGGCCGGATCGCTGCTGCGGTTCCGGACAGGATCCGGGCGGCAGGGAGAAGATTCGGTTGGGCTAGCGGCGTCGAAACAGCGGGGCTGGGACTTGCTCCGGCCGGATCAGGGAAGGAACTTCCGCAATCTGGAGGGTGGAGCAGTATCCCGGCGGTTCAGAAGAACCACGCGGGCCCGGGAAGGTCGCCACCACTGGCGACCTTGTGCAATGCGCTGGAGGCCCGGCTAGCGGACGGGCACAGGTTGCAATTGCACAGTCGTCGATGGTACCCCACAGCCCTTCCCCCTCCCCCAATGCCGGAGCCTGCTGCCAGACTTGCCGCAGCGTTGCCCAGCCCCATGCCCCTGCTGCTCACCGGCCGCGGTTTCCGCCAGGAGCTGGAGCGGGCCGGGGCCCTGGCGCTCTACGCCCCGCTGGAGGGGGGGGCTGAAACCCGTCTGCTGCGCCGTCTGCGGGCCGCCGGCTACCGGGCCCAGATCAATTCCGCCCGGGGGCTGGGGGATCCGGAGGCCTTTCTGCTGCAGCTGCATGGTGTGCGTCCGCCCCACCTGGGTCACCAGAGCGTGGGCCGCGGCGCCGCCGTTGGAGAGGTGCAGATGGCCTGCCCGCAGCTGGGGCATCTGCTCGAAGACGGCACCGCCCCCGTGGTGTTGTGGTTGCTGGAGGGACAGGTGCTCTCCAAGGCGGAGCTGGCCTCCCTGCTCGACCTCACCCGCCGCGAACCGCGGCTCAAGGTGGTGGTGGAACTGGGGGGATCCCGAGCCCTGCGCTGGCAGCCCCTGGCCAGCGTGCTCGCCCAGGCGGCTTGAGCCGGGCTGAGGCGGCCCTCGCCTCAGGCCGCTGGGTGAAGTTGATCTGTGGTGCGAGCAACCAGGATCTGGTCGCCATCGAAGACCTCTGCGCCCTCTACAGCCTGGCGGGGGTGCATTGCATCGATGTGGCGGCCGACGCGGCCGTGGCCCAGGCCGCCCGGCGGGGCATCCAGTGGGCCCTGGACCGCGGCGCCAAGCCCCCCTGGCTGATGGTGAGCCTCAGCGATGGGGAGGACCCCCACTTCCGCAAGGCCCATTTCGATCCGCAGCGCTGCCCGGTGGACTGCCCGCGGCCCTGCCAACGGGTGTGTCCGGCCCTGGCCATCGGCGCTAGCGGAGGCGTGATCGCAGAGCGCTGCTATGGCTGTGGCCGCTGCCTACCGGCGTGTCCCCTGGGCTTGATCGGGGAGGCGCCCCAGCTGCTCAGCCCCGAAGCGGTGCCGCAGCTGCTGGCGCAACTGCAGCCGGACGCCGTGGAACTGCACACCCAGCCGGGCCGTGGCCCCGC
>JBEIQU010000198.1:0-3830 GCA_040376355.1 Prochloraceae cyanobacterium
AGCTTGTCGCCGGTGCGGCTCGCCGCCAGCAGATGGCTCACCGGACAGATGCCGCAGATGCGCGCCGTGATGGCGGCCATCTCCGTGAAGCGCCGGCCGACGCAGAAGGCCTCAAAGCCGCGGAATTCCCCCACGTGCAAACGGGCGCTCTGCACCGCGCCGTCGCCATCCAGCTGGATCGAGATCTTGGCGTGACCCTCGATGCGGGTCAGCGGATCAATGGTGAGGGTGGTGCCCATCGGCGCTGTTCTGTGAGGGGGCTAGCCGAAGCGCAGCTGCTCGGGGCCGTGCAGCTGCGGCCGTTCCCCGCGCAGAAGGGGCTCGAGCACCGCTCGGATGCGGTCGGCGGAGGGGGGGCAACCGGGCAGAAACACCTCCACCGGCACCAGCTCATGCACCGGCAGGGCCCGCTCCAGCAGCTCCGGCAGCAGGCCCGGGGCCCAAGGCAGCTGGCCGCTGCCATCGGCCAGTTCGAGGTAGGCGCGCCGTAGCACCGGCTCCGGCCCCGCCAGCGGGTTGCGCAGCCCGGTCACGTTGGCGCTGAGGGCGCAATCGCCGAAGCTCACCAGGGTGGTGGTGTTGGCCCGCACCTGCCGCAGCAGCGCCAGGTTGTCGCTGGTGGCCACGGCTCCCTCCACCAGGGCGATGTCCACATCGGTGGGGTAGTGCTTCACATCGGATGCCACCGGGCTGTAGACGATCTCCGCCAGCTCGGCGAGTTCGAGCAGCCAGAGGTCGAGGTCGAACAACGACATGTGGCAGCCGGAGCATCCCGCCAGCCACACCGTTGCCAGCCGTTGGCGCCTGCTCATGGCTCCCAGCGGTGAAACAGGGCGCCGGTGGGGCAGACGTCGACGCACTGGCCGCAGTGGGTGCAGGCCTCCACCTCCCCCCAGGGCTGATCCAGCCCGGCGATGATCCGGCAGTGTTCGCCGCGCCAGCCCACATCCCAGACGTGGGCACCCTCCACCTCGTCGCACACCCGCACGCAGCGGGTGCAGAGCACGCAGCGGTTGTGATCGAGGCCGAACAGCGGATGGGAGAGGTCCACCGGCCGCTGCGGGAAGCGGTAGGGCAGGCGGCTGTGGTCCATGCCCACCTGCACCGCCAGGTCCTGCAGTTCGCAGTGGCCGTTGGCCACGCATACCGCACACACATGGTTGCCTTCGGTGAACAGCAGCTCCACCACCGTGCGGCGGATCTCCTGCAGCTGGGGGCTGCTGGTGCTCACGTGCATTCCCTCCCAAACGCCGGTAACACAGGCGGCCACGGGCCGCTGCTGCCCCTCCACCTCCACCAGGCAGAGGCGGCAGGCCGCCACCGTGGAGAGGCCGTCGTGCTGGCAGAGGGTGGGGATGCTGATGCCCACGGAGCGGGCGGCCTCCAGCACGCTGGTGCCCGCGGCGATGGCCAGGTCGTGGTCGTTGATGCGCAGGGTGCAGACGCTCATGGCTCCCCCACCAGCGCCACCAGCTCGTGGCGGAAATGGCGCAGGGTGCTGAGCACCGGTTTGGGGGCGTTCTGCCCGAGGCCGCAGAGGCTCGCCTGCTGCACCGTGTGGCAGAGGCGCTCCAGCTGGTCGAGGTCGGCGGGGCACCCCTGCCGGGCCAGGAGTTTGCGCAGCAGCTGCTCCAGTTGCACGGTGCCGGAGCGGCAGGGCACGCACTTGCCGCAGGATTCCTCGCGGCAGAAGGCCATGAAGTAGGCGGCCAGATCCACCATGTCGGTGGTGTCGTCGAGCACCACCATGCCGCCCGAGCCCATGATCGTGCCCAGGGCCTGGAGGCTGTCGTAGTCCACCGGGGTGTCGAGCTGGGCGGCCGGTACGCAGCCCCCGGAGGGCCCTCCGGTCTGCACCGCTTTGATCGCTCGCCCGGCCGGTGCCCCGCCCCCCATCGTCTCCACGATCGTGCGCAGCGGGGTGCCCATGGGCACCTCCAACACGCCACTGCGTCGCACCTGGCCGGTGAGGGAGAACACCTTGGTGCCCGGCCGGTAGGCGTCGGGCCCCATCTGCAACAGCACCGGCACGTTGGCGAAGGTTTCCACGTTGTTGATCAGCGTCGGCAGGCCGAACACCCCCCGTTCCGCCGGATAGGGGGGGCGAGCGCAGGGGGTGCCACGGCCGCCTTCGATCGACTGGATCAAGGCCGTTTCCTCGCCGCACACGTAGGCGCCCGCCCCCACCCGCAGCTCCAGGTGAACGTCGACGTTGCTGCCGTCGATGCCGCTCCCCAGCCAGTGCTGCTGCTCGGCGGCGGCGATGGCGCCGCGCAAGCGCTCAATCGCCAGGGGATATTCCGCGCGCACGTAGAGGTAGCCCCGCTGGGCGCCCACGGCGCAGGCCGCGATGGCCATGCCCTCCAGCAGCCGGTGTGGGTCGCCCTCCATCACCGTGCGGTCCATGAAGGCACCCGGGTCACCCTCATCGGCATTGCACACCAGCCGCTTCTCGCCCCCGGGCATGGCCGCCACCGTGGCCCACTTCAGGCCGGTGGGATAGCCGGCGCCGCCACGGCCCCGCAGGCCGCTGCGCCGCACCGCCTCGATCACAGCCGCCGGATTGTTCTGTTGCAGCACGGCCCGTAGCTGCCGGTAACCGCCGCTGGCCAGGGCCGCCTCCAGGCTCTCCGGATCGATCTGACCGCAGCGCTCCAGCACCAGGCGCCGCTGCAGCCGCAGGAAGGGATCCTCCGCCGGGATCAGCGCGCAGCCGGGGGGCTGCCAGCGCTCCACGGCGTTCTGGGCCAGGGCCTGCTGCAGGCTGTGGGTCAGGGGGGCGGGTTCGGGCGCCTGCAGGCTGAACAGGTGCGGGCCCAGGGCCAGCAGGGGGCCGTCGCTGCACGGTCCCAGGCAGCCCACGCCCGTCACCGAGAGCTGCTCGCCCTGGCCATGGGCCACCGCCGCCAGGGCCCGCCGTAGCGCTTCACCACCGCGGCTGCGGCAGCTCGATGCCGTGCAGATCCGCAGCGCGGTGGCGCTCATGGCTGGGGGGTGGCGATGGCCTGCAACGCCTGCAGGGCCCTGGCGGGGCTTTGGTGGTTGAGCACCTGCCCATCCATCACCAGCAACGGGGCACCGCTGCAGCTGCCGATGCAGCGCACCGTGCCCAGCTCCACCCCCATGGCACGCAGGGGTTGCCGTTGCAGGGTGGATCGCAATGCCTCCGCCCCCAGCACATAACAGGCGGTGCCGGTGCACACCAGACAGCTGTGGGGCAAGGGTGGCTGGAGCCGAAACAGGTGGTAGAAGCTCGCGGTGCCGAGCACCTGGCTGTGCGGGAGTTGCAGACGCCGGGCGATCCAGCCCAGTAGCGGTGCACTGAGCCAGCCCTGATGGCGTTGGGTACAGGCCAGCAGTTCGATCAGCCCGTCGGGCCGCAGGCCGAGGTGTTGCACGGCCGCCTCCAGGGCATCGGGCGGCTCGCCCACTGGGATGGCCGTGCTGCGCGCCATGGCCTCCCCGGCCCGCTGCCTGGACCCTATGGAGCGTCTGCGGCGCTGGCGGTTGCTGCGGCGGGGCTGCTGGGGATCTGCTCGGCTTCGATGGCGGCCACCGCCAGGCGGGTGTTGATCACCGCATCGGGGTTGAGGCTGATCGAATCAATGCCTTCGCGCACCAGCAGCGCCGCGAACTCGGGGTGGTCGCTGGGGGCCTGGCCGCAGATGCCGATCTTGCGGCCGCAGCGTTGGGCCGTGCGAATCGCCATCTGGATCAGCGTCACCACCGCCGGATGGCGCTCGTCGAACAGATCCGCCACCAGGGCTGAATCGCGGTCCAGGCCCAGGGTGAGCTGGGTGAGGTCGTTGGAGCCGATTGAGAAGCCATCA
>JBEIQU010000214.1:0-3536 GCA_040376355.1 Prochloraceae cyanobacterium
GTTCAACCGGCGATCTCGCGACCGCCTTCAAAACCTACAACATCGACCTCCGTCTCCGGAAACCTCTGGCGTAAGCCCTGCTCCCGCCTCAAAACCCCTGAGGGCTCTCACTTGGGCGCAGTCCAATAACGTAGCACCCGATACCGCAGTCCGGTCAAGTCGGGGCGATCAGCGCATCGGCCCAGGGCTGGAAGGTGTCCAGGGTGTGCTGATCCCGTGCCGCCAACACGGGGAAGTTGGTCTCCGCGAGGTCTTCCCCGGGTTGCAGGGCGCCCGGATCCCGCAGCAGCCAGCGCATGGGGCACTGCAGCTCCTGCAATACCAGCCAGGCGGCCGCGAGATCCCAGATTTTCGGAGTGGCCTCAAGGGCGGAGATGGTCTGCCCCATGGCCACGCTCACCAAATTGAGGCTGGCGACCCCCAGTAAGCGGATCTTGCCGGGGAAGCGCTGGTGGGGCAGCTTCTGCAACACCCCGATCGAGCGGCTGCACAGGGAAGCGCAGCCCGCCACCTGATTGCGGGCGCTGGGGGCCTGGAGCGGTTTGCCCTTGCGCCAGGCACCGCCGCCGCGGATGGCGACGATCCGCTGCCGGAGGGGTGGCACATCCAACACCGCCAGCACAGGCACGCCGCCTTCAAAACGCGCCAAGGAAATGGCCCAGTAGGGAATGCCTGCGGCGAAATTGGTGGTGCCATCCAACGGATCCACCACCCAGAAGGCCTGGGTGTCCGGCACCCGTTGGCTGCCCTCCTCGCTGAGCACCCCCTCCCCTGGGTAGAGCTGTGCCAACCCCTCCACCAACGCCGCATCGCTCCAGCGATCGCAGGCGGTGATCAGGCTGCCGTCGGCCTTGGCCTCGGAATCCAACTGGCCGAAATCCTGGCGCTGACGCTCCGCCACCCGGTCGAGCAACGCGCCCAGGGCATCCAGACCGGCGGGCATGCGGATCGCAGCAGTTGTCATCCCAGTTCAGCGGCAAGAACACGATCGAGGTTGCGGCCGGTGTCCTCGCGGAACTGGCGCAGATTCACCTGGCGGAGCAACAGCAACGCCACCACGGCAATGGCCGCTTCCAACGCAAACACGGCGGCAAACGGGCCATAGGGGCCAAGGGTCTCAGGCATCAGGCCACGGGCCAGATCCAGTAGCCCCCCACCCATCACCTTGCCCAGGGCACGGGAATAGGCCTGGGCCAGACCCCACACCCCCACAAAGGTGCCGGCCACTTCCGGCAGGGTGAGGTCGAGCATCAGCACCAGGGTGGCGTTGGTGCCAATGCCCGTGGCCAACCCAAACAGGGCCATCACCAGCCGCAGGGCCTGGGGGTTGGCGGTGAGGCCCACCAGCACCAACAACACCAGGGTGGCCAGGATCAACTGACAACCCAAGCGGGCGCAGTGGACTTTGCCCAGCCTGGGCACCAGCAGGAACCCTGCTAGCAGCAAACCAGCCAACGTGCCGACGCCCCAGATGGCACTGAGGCCTGCGGTGGCGGCAATGGGCAGATCGAACACCTCGGCGCCGTAGCTCTCGAGGATGGGGTCCTGAAGAAACACCGCCAGGGTGAAGGCGAGCAGGAAGCAGAAAAACACCAAGACCTGCCGGCTGGACGTGATCAACCCCCAGGCCGCCTGCAAGGTGATCGCCTCCTCCCGGTCCGCCGCCCTGCTGCGGTGCACCGCCGCGCCAGCCGGCTCCATATCCCAGGTGGCGAGCACGGTGATGGCTAGCACCACGGAGGCCACCTTGGCCATGAAGGCCAACAACGCAGGCTCCAGCAGGGCTGGGTCGCTGATGCCGTCGAGACCCTTAAGGCTGATGGCACTGACAATCGCCCCAACCACGATGCCCACGGTGAGCAAACACCAGATCAGCCCCACGGCGCGCGGACGCTCCTGTTCATCCGTGAGATCGATCACCAGGGCCAGATAAGGAGTCGTGGCCAACGACACCGAAAGGCCGTAACAGGCCGCGATGCCGCACACCGCCGCGATCCCCAGACCGATGCTCCAGCTCTGGCCGCTGGCGAAGGCGCTGTGGAGCTGAAAAATCATCGGCACCATCAGCACCGCAAATCCGCAGAAGAGGGTGGCCCCCAACCAGATGTAGGGGGTGCGATGGCGGCCCGCCCAGGCGTGGGCGTCAGAGATCTGGCCGAACAGGATGCGCGCTGGCGCCACCAGCTGCTCAAACGCCAGGGCCCCACCCACCAGCAGGCCCGGAAAGCCCAACTCGGTGAGCATCACCCGGTTGAGCAGGCCAACGAAAATGACCGCCAGACAGCCCACGCACCCCTGAAACAGACCCAGGCGCAGTAGGCGGGGGAGAGGAAGCGACAGCTGCAGTGGTTCAGCTGAGACGGGAGTTTAGGACGGCTGGAGGGTCAGCCTGCCTTCGGCCGTGAAGTGGGTGACATCGCCGCCGGAGCCATGACACAAGCCGGGACCAATGGCGCAGGAGGCACCGGAACGGTTTCCGAATCAAGCGCTGCAGGCTTCACAGCTGGCAGCCCCGAACCACGACATTCGACGATGGAGTCAAGGCCGGTGTAACGGCGTAGGCGAGCCAAATTGACGTTGTAGTCAACGATTGCGTCGGTCCATAAAATTTCGGCCTGGGTGAGGTCCCGTTGCGTCTGCTGCACCTCCAGCTGCGTCGTGACCCCGGCCGCAAACCGCAATCGAGCCAGACGAAGCGACTCACGCGCTGAAAGAACGGTTCTGGATTGCGTGAGGATATTGCGATTTGAGTTGATCAGCTGATAGTAGTTTTGCTCCACTTCGAATCGAACACGATTGCGCTGATCGGAAAATTGATAGGTATTTTCTTGCGCTTTCTGCTTGTATTGGCGATAAAGCGAACGAGCAGCGCCACCATCAAAGAGCTTCCAGTTAAAATTCAGGCCGACAGAATTTTGAACGGCATAGCCGTACGTACCTGGAAGGTCTACGATAATTGCCTCAACGCCCGTGTATCGTGTGGCGAGTAAAGTATTGACGAGACTCATAAAAGGCTGAACAGAAGCCAGGGCACTGTTGGCCTGGCTATTGGATGCTGAGATATCGAGAATTAGATTATCCAATTCTTCCCGAAAGGCATATCCAGCGACAACGCTTTCTTCGAGCGAGGGCTTCCAAAGGCCCACAACACGGAGGGGGTCCTTGGCCGATGGAGCAGTATTTTGCGGAAGGTTCAGAATTCTTGAAAGATCGCGGCGCCGTATAGCCTGCTCCTGAAGATTAAAGTCCAAGAGATATTGGTCGCGACCCAACTGCGTTTCGGCCTGAAGCACCTCGAGCTTGGTTGCGACACCTGCCTGGTAGCGAGCTTTAGCATTTTGAAGACTGATCAAGGAGGCCGAAACCGACTGTTGACCAACTCTCACCTGTTCATCTTCTCGCTGCAAATTGAAGTAGGCCTCTGACACCTGCAGGCGAAGCTCACGCAATCCAATGAGATATTGATTCTTCGACTTCTCAAATTGATCTCTCGCCGCCGAGATCTCCGGCACTCGTTGAGGGTTAATCACATCCCA